>CAZSQF010000074.1:0-11007 GCA_964608935.1 uncultured Actinomycetota bacterium
GAGGACACCGACGGCGAGCGCTTCGTGCCGCTCGAGCAGGTCATCGCCGCGCACCTCGACCGGCTCTTCCCCGGGCTCGAGGTGGTCGAGCACCACGCCTTCCGCGTCACGCGCAACGCCGACTTCGAGGTCGAGGAGGAGGAGGCCGACGACCTGCTCCAGGCCATCGAGTCGGAGCTGACCCGGCGGCGCTTCGGGCGCGTCGTGCGCCTCGAGGTCGAACCGGACATGACCGACGAGGTCCTCGACCTGCTGATACGCGAGCTCGAGATCGACGAGGGCGACGTCCTCACGCTACCCGGGCCACTCGACCTGTCCGGCCTGTGGGCGATCTGCGAGCTCGACCGGCCCGAGCTCAAGCATCCGGCGTTCCTGCCGACGACGCAACCGCGCCTCGCGACACCAGCCGGCGAGCCGACCAGCCTGTTCAGGCTGCTGCGCGACGGCGAGGTGCTGGTCCACCATCCCTACGACTCGTTCACGACCTCCGTGCAGGCCTTCATCGAGGAGGCCGCCCACGACCCGGACGTCCTGGCCATCAAGCTGACGCTGTACCGCACGTCGGGGCCCGGCAGCCCGATCATCCGGGCGCTGCTCGATGCGGCGGAGGAGGGCAAGCAGGTCGTCGCCCTGGTCGAGCTGAAGGCGCGCTTCGACGAGGAGGCCAACATCGAATGGGCGCGGGCACTCGAGGAGGCGGGGGTGCATGTCGCCTACGGCGTCGTGGGGCTGAAGACACACACCAAGATCGCGCTCGTGGTGCGCAACGAGGGCGGCACGGTGCGCCGCTACGCCCACATCGGCACCGGCAACTACAACGACCGGACCGCGCGCATCTACGAGGATCTCGGGCTGCTGACCGCCGATCCCGACCTCGGGGCCGACCTGACCGACCTGTTCAACGTCCTCACCGGGTACTCGCGGCAGTCCGAGTACCGCAAGCTCGTGGTGGCGCCGGGCGCGTTCCGTGACCGCATGCTCGAGCTGATCGGCCGCGAGGCCGCGGCCGATGACGGCTGCATCGTCGCCAAGATGAACAGCCTCGTCGACACCGAGATCATCGAGGCCCTCTACGCGGCGTCGGAGGCGGGCACGTCGATCGACCTCGTCGTGCGCGGCATCTGCTGCCTGCGACCCGGGGTCGTCGGCCTGTCGGACAACATCCACGTCCGCTCGCTGGTGGGGCGCTACCTCGAGCACTCGCGCATCTACCGCTTCGGCAGCGACGCACGCGGCTACGACTACCTCATCGGGTCGGGCGACTGGATGCCGCGCAACCTCGACCGTCGCGTCGAGGCGCTGGCCCCGATCGAGGATCCCGATCTGCAGGCCCGGCTCCAGGAGATCCTGTCGGTCAACCTCGCCGACGACCTGCTCGCGTGGGAGCTCCGAGCGGAGGGGGCCTGGACCCGGGCCCCGACCACCATGGGGATCGACACCCACCTCACGCTCCAGGAGCGGGCGCGGCAACGGAGCGCGAGGTGATCGAGGCCGCCGGTGGCGTCGTGCTCCGCGACCGTGGCGCCAACACCGACGTGCTGGTGGTCCACCGACCACGCTACGACGACTGGTCCCTGCCCAAGGGCAAGCTCGACGCCGGCGAGGACGCGGCGGCGGCGGCCGTCCGGGAGGTGGTCGAGGAGACCGGCGTCGCGGTCGAGCTGGGTACCGAGCTCGCGCCGATCACCTACCGCGTCCGCGGCCGGGACAAGCGCGTTCGCTGGTGGATGATGCGGCCGATCTCGGGCAACCCGGCGCGACGACCGGCCGATTCGGAGGTGGACGTCGCGCGCTGGGTGCCGGTTGAGGACGCGCTGGGGCTGTTGACCCACCCCCGCGAACGCGACGTGCTCGTCCGTGCGCAGCAGGGCGCGCGCGACGGGAGCTGACGAGGGCCAGGCGATGACGATCCTGCTGCTCCGACACGCCGAGGCCGGTGACCGTTCGACGTGGGCGGGCGACGACCGCCATCGACCCACCGACCGCGTCGGGCGCGAGCAGGCCGCAGCGATCGTCGAGCAGTACGCGGGACGGCCCATCGACCGGATCCTGACCAGTCCGTACACGCGCTGCGTGCAGACCGTCGAGCCGCTGGCCGCTGATCGGGGACTGCTGCTCGAGGAGGAGGAGGACCTGGCCGAGGGCGCACCGTTCGACGCGGTGCAGCGCCTGCTCCGACAGCTCGACGGCACGAACGCGGTCCTGTGCACGCACGGTGACGTGGTCGCGGCCGTCGTGGCCGACCTCAGGCACCGTGGCGCGGACCTACCCGACGACCCACGCTGCCAGAAGGCCGGCACCTGGGTCCTCGACGGCGACCCCGGCCGACCCGTTGCCGCCTATCTGGCACCTGCGGTCCGGCCGTGACCACGCCCACCGGCCCGGACGCAGGTGGGGACGCGCCCCGACGCCCGCGGCCCGGTCGCGAGCCGCGTCACGCGCACGAGGTCACCCCCGCCCACGTCGGCGCCCGGGTGTCGATCCGCCACCGCATCGACGACCCGGAGCTCGGCCGGGTTCCGACCGACGTCGTCGGCCGCCTGCTCGCCCACGACGACGAGGTCCTGCTCGTGGTCGATCGCCACAGCCAGCTGACGGTCGTCGACGCGAGCGCGGTGGTCGCATCGCGGGTGCTCCCGCCGCATCCGCGGTTGCCTCCCGAGCCGGAGGTCGGCACCGAGGACGCGCCGCTCGAACGGGACGCCGCCCGGGTCCTGCTGCTGGACGCCACCGACCGGGTGCTGCTGGTCGCCCACGCGCCCGCCCGGGGGCACCGCGTGTGGACGGCGCCGGGCGGGGGCCTGCGTCCGGGCGAGTCCCATGAGGACGCTGCCAGGCGGGAGCTCGTCGAGGAGCTCGGTGTCCAGCTCGAGCCTGGCCCCTGGGTGTGGTCACGCGACGTGACCTTCACCTTCCGCGGCGTGTGGCTGCGCCAGCGGGAACGGTGGTATCTGGCGCGGGGCGAGGTGGACGCGACGGCGGCGCCGCTCGACGACGCCGGCACGGACGAGGCCCGGTGGTGGCGTCCGGACGAGCTCCGGGCGACGACCGACGATCTCGCACCCCGGCACCTGACCGACCACCTCGAGCAGCTGCTCGCCGACGGCCCACCCGACGCGCCGATCGACGTCGGCCGCTGAGGGCAGCAGGTTCAACCGAGGTCGCGTACGAACACGAGCTGCACCACGGTCGCATTGCGCAGCCACGGCTCGCGCCGGTCCTTGCCGCCCGGGTCGTACTTGTGATGGAACGCCTCGAGCGCGTCGGCCCGATCCGGATCGTCCCGTGTCAGGAACGCTGCGCGGCCGAGCCAGGTCCGGTCGTCGATCCGGAGCACGCCCTGCTCCTCGGCCTGGAGGTTGAGGCACCACTGGGTCAGGCCGCCGGAACCCGACATGAGGTAGACCCCGCCCTCGGCCGGGACGAACCACAGCTCGGCCGTGTGGCGCCGTCCGGTCACGCGCCCCTGGGTGGACAGCAGGCAGTAGTGCTCTGCGGCCAGCTCGTCCGGGACGTCCATGTCGTATCACCTCGAGGCCGGACCACCGGTCAGCCGGCGGCCTCACCGATCCGGTGGACCATCACCCGGTTGGTGCCGCCGTGGCCGCCCGGGATCCCCGACACGATCACCACGGTGTCGCCCCGCGCGCCGTAGCCGTACTCGAGACAGACGTCCTCGGCGGCCATGATGAGGTCGGTCGAGTGGTCCTTCTGCGGCACGATGGCCCCCACGGTCCCCCACATGAGCGCGAGCCGGTGGAGCGCCTGTTCGGTCGTGGTCAGGCCGATGATCGGCTGACGGGGACGGAACTTCGACACGAGCTGGACCGACGCGCCCGAGAAGCTGAACACCAGGATGGCGGTCGCCTGGACGTCGTCGGCCACCTGACGCGCCGCCTTGGCCACGACGCTGCCGAGCACGTTGCCGGTCACCGGCGGGATCGCGTGCAGCCGCTCCGCCGACGACTCCGCCACCTCGATGATGCGGGCCATCGTGCGGACCGCCTCGACCGGGTAGCGGCCGGCGGCGGTCTCGCCCGACAGCATCACCGCGTCGGTCCCGTCGAAGATCGCGTTGGCCACGTCCGACGCCTCGGCACGGGTGGGACGGGGGCTGCGCACCATCGAGTCGAGCATCTCGGTCGCGGTGATCACCGGCCGGCTCGAGCTATTGGCCAGGTCGATCATCTCCTTCTGGATCGCGGGCACCCGCTCGGGACCGATCTCCACGCCGAGGTCGCCGCGGGCGACCATGATCGCGTCCGTTGCGTCGATGATGGCCTGGAGGTTGTCGACGGCCTCGGGACGCTCGAGCTTGGCGACGACGGGTTGGTCGCCACCGTGGGACCGGATCAGGTCACGCACCTCGATGACGTCCTCGGGCGTGCGGACGAACGACAGGGCGATCCAGTCGACGCCGAGATCGACCATCGTGGCCACGTCCTCGCGGTCCTTGTCGGTCAGGCTCTTGGCCGACACCTCCACACCCGGGAGGTTCACGCCCTTGCGAGGCTTGGCGGCGCCACCGGCGACGACCCGCGCCACGACCCGGTCGCCGTCGACCGCGGACACGACCAGCCGCAGCAGGCCGTCGTCCATCAGGATCAGCGCACCGGGCTCGACGTCCTCGGCCAGGTGCTCGTAGACGACCGGGAGCACCGGGGTGCCGGTGCCGTCGTCGTGGCTGTCGACGGTCTCGACCCCGCCGACCAGGATCACCTCACCGCCGTCCTCGAGCACGACACCCTCGTCGGGGACGATCCCGAGCCGGATCTTCGGCCCCTGGAGGTCGCCAAGCGACCCGACGTTGCGGCCCAGTTCGCGGCCGATGGCCCGCACCGCGGTCAGGCGCCCCTCGTGCTCGTCGCGGGTGCCGTGCGAGAAGTTGAGGCGCACGACGTCGATGCCCGCGGCGATCGCCGCGCGAAGCCGCTCGGGGTCGTCCAGGGCGGGACCCAGGGTCGCGACGATCTTGGCGCGGCGCACGGGCATCCTCGGGGGTGGTCGGCGGAGGGGCGACGGGGACGCGGGCATCGTAGAGCGCCCACCCGCTCCACCGTGCGCCTTCGCGCGGACGCCCGAACGCCTACGGCGACCCCGTCGCATCCGGGTCGTCGCTCGGATCCGCGTCCTCATCGTCCTCGGTCTCGTCCTCGTCCTCCTCGTCCTCGTCGTCGCGGACGAGCGGCTCGAGCGGATCGCGGACTCCGCGTCGGAGCTCGTCGATCACCGCGTCCAGCGCCGAGCGCACGCGCAGTCCTGCAGCGGATCCGGGGGTGAGCCGCACCGCCTCCTCGGCCAGGCCGACCGATCGCGGCACGTCGACGTCGGGGTCCACGAGCCGCGCCAGGGTCGGCCGCAGGATGACGTCCCAGCGCACGCGCCACGACACCAGGGTGGCGTCGGCGACCGGACCGCCGGTGAGCGTCGAGATGGGGTTGATGATCGTCAGCTCGTCGGCCGCCAGCGCGAGCGCCTCGGCGGCGCCGTGCCCGACATCGATGACGGCCACGTCGACGTCGGCGTCGAGCAGGGCCTGCACCGCCTCCAGCGCCGTCTCGGCGTCCTCGGGGCCGTACTCGACCAGATGGTCCTCGCCGACGGCGGCGCGCAACCCGTCGAGGAGGCGGTCACGACCGACACGGTTCGCGCCGATCACGGCACCGACCGACGCGTCCTCGCCGACCGCGGCGATCGCGGCGACGCCGACCGCGTGGCCGATCTCGTCGAACCGGACGTCGATCAGCGTGACCCGGTCCTGCGGGTTGCTGCTCGAGGCCGGCAACGCGCAGTAGCGCAGGCGCGGGTAGACGTCGAAGAGATCGCTGACGACGCGCCGGCCCTGGCCCCCGAGCACGCACACGAGGTCGGTCCCGCGCTGTGCCAGCAGTCCGGCGAGGTCGGGGACGAAGCGCTCGTCGTCGGCGAACAGCAGCTGCAGGTCGGCGACGCCGTCGGGCAGGGTCGCTGCAAGCCCGCGCAGATCGGTCCGCAGGTAGGCGAGCTCCCGGTCCTCCGAGGGGTCGCCGGCGGGCAGGACCAGGCCGACGCGGAGGCCAGCCGGCGGGGCCGGAGCCTCCTGGTCGTCGGGCAGCGCATCCGGCGACGGGGGCACCGGCTCGTCGGTGCACGCCGCGACGAGGAGCGCCAGAACCACCAGGAGCGCCGCGACACGCGGCAGGCCCATCGCACCCTCCGATCCGGCGCCTAGGCTACCGACGCCGGTGACCTGCTCACCGCGCCGGCGCGGGCTCGACCCCCGTCGCACGACCACCACCCGACCCCAACCGAGGCCTGTCGCGTGTCCGATGTCATCGTTCTGGACGATCCCGTGGCCGGGGTGCAGCTCGCCTCGCTCCGCGACGAGCGCACGACGCCCGAACACTTCCGCCACCACGCCCAGCGCCTGGGGGCGATGCTGGCGCTGCGCGCGGTGTCCGACCTGCCCGGAACCACGGGCGAGGTGACCACGCCGCTCGGCCCCGCTCCGTCGATCGGCCCCGGCCGGACCATCGTCGCCGTACCGGTCCTCCGTGCCGGGCTCGGGCTCCTGTCCGGCGTCCACGACGTGCTCCCGACGGCGTTGGTCGGCATGATCGGGCTCGAGCGGGACGCCGAAACACTCCAGGCCCGGCGCTACTACTTCAAGGTCCCGCCTCTCGACGGCACCTGGGTGCTGGTCCTCGAACCGATGCTCGCGACCGGGGGGTCCGCCTCCGACGCGGTCCAGGCGCTCGACGCCGAAGGCGCCGAACAGGTCACCGTGCTGTCAGTGACGGCCACCCAGCAGGGCATCGACCGCATCCTGGCCGACAACCCCGGCGTCCGGATCGTCACAGCCGCCATCGACCCCGAGCTCGACCACAACGGCTACATCGTCCCCGGGCTCGGGGACTTCGGCGACCGGCTGTTCGGCACACCGCACTAGCCTGACAGGAAGCTCAGGCGCAGGGTCCGATGCGGGTTGTCGGTGTTCGTGTCGACCACGACCACACTCTGCCAGGTGCCGAGCACCAGCCGTCCGTCCTCGACCGGCAGCGTGAGGCTCGGGCTGACCAGCGCCGGGAGCACGTGATCCGCACCATGGCCCGGCGAGCCGTGCGCGTGGCGCCACCGGTCGTCCCGCGGCAGCAGCGTGTCGAGGTGATCCGCCAGGTCGGCGTCCGATCCCGCCCCGACCTCCACCAGCGCGAGGCCGGCCGTGGCATGCGGGAGGAAGGCGTGCAGCAGGCCGTCGCCCCCCACCTCGCGGGCGAACTCGACGCACACCGCGGTCACGTCGGTGACACGGCGGTCACCGGTCGACAGGGACAGCTCGCGAACCTCCACGGCGACCTCGGGGTCAGGTCGCGAACCGGCCGTAGTCCGACCGGTAGTAGATCAGCGGCTCGTCCTCGTCCCCGGTGCCGAGCTCCACGACCTCGCCGATCACGATGACGTGGTCCCCGCCGTCGTAGACGGCCCACACGCGACAGTCGACCCATCCGACGTTGCGCACCAGCAGCGGCGACCCGGTGACCGCCTCGAAGGTCGCGACCTCGGCGAACTGGGCCGTGTCGGTGCGGCTCCCGTCCGCGAACCACACCGACAAATCGGCCTGGTCGGCGGCGAGGAAGCTCAGCCCGAAGGCGCCGGCCGCCTCGACACGGTCGGCCATCTTGGCGGACCGCTCCACGCACACGAGCACGAGCGGTGGATCCAGCGACAGCGACGCCACCGCGTTGGCGGTCATCCCGTGGCGGGTGGCTCCGACGGTCGCCGTCATCACGCTCACGCCGGTCGCGAAGCGGCCGAGGACCGTCTTGAAGGCCTCTTCGCTCGGGGCCTGCCCGACGCTGGCTCCGCGCTGCTCCACGCCGCCTCCGGTGTCGCTGGACGCCACCCTATCCCTCGCGCGCGGACACCCCCTCCGCCGGGAGCCCCGCGAACAGGTCGGTCTCCGGGCGGACGCCGACGGGGCCGCCGCCTTCGAGCACGAACTGCTCGATCCCGAACAGCCGCGGTTCGAGGTCGGCCGGAACGTTGAGGAAGAAGCTGTCCTCCCCGATCTGGCTCCGGTGCGCCGCCAGCGCGGCCCGCTTCCGATCCAACCACGGGGTCACGTCGACCTCGGTGGTGATGTCGCCGTCGGGCACGCCCAGTGGCTCCTCCCCGTCGAGCTCGTCCTCGCCGAAAGGGGACGGCAGCCCGGCCGCGAGCAGCGACCGGTGCGCGTCGCGCAGTCGGGAACGGCCCAGGGCGTGGACGTAGCGCTTGGCCACCTCCCACGGCTCGCCATCGACCGGTGCGGCGGGATCGGCGGCAAGCTCGACCGCGCGAACGGTGACCCGGTTGCCCTTGACGTGGTCTGGGTGACCGTAGGTGCCGTTCGCGTCGTCGGACACCACGACCTGGGGCCGGACGCGGCGCACGATCGTGGCCAGCCGGACGGCGGCCTCGTCGAGGTCGGCACGGTGGAACGAATCGGGACGGTCGTTGGCCGGCGTGTCGGCCATCCCGCTGTCGCGGTAGCCGAGCGAGTGGTGCTCGGCGACGCCGAGCACCGCCAGCGCGTCGGCGAGCTCGCGCCGGCGGTGGGCGACGACATCCTCCTGGCCGAGGTCGATCCCCGCGAGGTTCTCACCTTCCTCGCCCCCGGTGCACGTCACGACGACAGCGTGGATGCCCTCGTCGGCTGCACGCGCGAGGACCCCACCGCACGAGATCGACTCGTCGTCGGGATGGGGATGCACGCACATCAGGGTGAGGCGCTCGGCCACGGCTTCTCCTCCGGTCGCACGGTCGTGATGGTGTCACGCCGATGGCTCGGGCACGGCTCGGTAGCCTCGGCGTCCTTGGCAGCCGTACGCCGGCGCCGCCACGCCCGGAGCGGGAATGCACCACCAACCGTCGTCACCACACACCGTGTTCGTCCACGATCCGTCTGCGGTCCGGGCCGCGCTCGACGAGCTCGCCACCGACGTCGTCGGGGTGGACGTCGAGCGTGCCGACACAGCACGCTACTTCCGCCGGGCCGCGCTCGTGCAGGTCGGCGTGCCGGGGCATTGCGTGCTGCTCGACGGCGTCACGCTCGACACGCTGCCCGAGCTCGACGAGTTCCTCGACGATGGCCGGCTCGCCGTCCTCCACGCCGCTGAGAACGACCTCGCACCGCTGGCGGCCAAGGGGGCCACGCCAGCGCGTCTGGCCGACACGGCCGTGGCGGCAGCAGTCCTCGGTCGGCCGACCGGGCTCGGCTCGTTGCTCGCCGAGGTCGTCGGTGTCGAGTTCGACGGGGACAAGGAGGCGTTCCAGCGGGCGGACTGGGAGGAGCGGCCGCTGCCGCCCGCCATGGCGGCCTATGCAGCCGGCGACGTCGTGCACCTGCCGGCGCTGTGGGCCGCCCTCGCCGACGAGCTCAGCGCCCGGGGCAGGACCGAGTGGTACGAGCAGGAGCTCGACTGGACGCTGACCCGCGCCGAGGACGACACACGCGACTGGACCCGCGTCAAGGGGGCCGGGAGCCTCGCACCGGAGCAGCGCGCGCTCCTGCGCGCCCTCTGGGAGGAGCGGGAGCGCCTCGCGCGCCGGCACGACCTCGCACCCAACCGCCTCCTGCACGACGACGTCCTGCGGGACCTGGCGATCGACCCGCCGCGCACACCTGCACAGCTCGTGCGGCGCAGCCAACGTCGGCGCGGGCTGCTCCGGCACCACGCGGAGGAGCTGTTCGCCGCCGTCGAGCGCGGGCTCGCTGCCGACCCGGAGCACCGCGCCGACGGTGACCGCCGTTGGACCGAGGAGGACCGCGTCACCTTCGACGCGCTCCGCCGCGCCCGGGCCCGCGTGGCCGCGGAGGTCGGCGTCGACGCGGGGGTGCTGTGCCCGTCGCGCCCGCTGTGGCGAGCCGTGGCCGGAAGGCCCGGCGACGCCACGGAGCTGTGCCGGCTGGCCGGACTCCGCCCGTGGCAGACCGAGCTGCTCGCGGACGCCCTGTGGCAGACCTACACCCGCCACTCCGGGCACGCGGCGGCGGCCACGCACAACACGGCCCCACGGCCGGCGGACCGCGACGAGAACTAGGCGGGCAGGTCGGCCAGACGGCGCGCCAGGTTGGACGGCATCGCGAACTCGACGTCCTCCTCGACCACCACCACCGTGTCGACCGTCACCTCGCCCCGGGCCCGGAACCAGTCGACGACCTCCTCGACCAGGATCTCCGGCGCCGAGGCGCCCGAGGTCACGCCGACGACCCCGACCCCGTCCAGCCACGCCTCGTCGATCTCGGAGGCGTCATCGACGAGGTGGGCGGGCACGTGGCGGTCGTGTGACACCTCGACCAGGCGCTTCGAGTTCGACGAGGTCTGCGACCCCACGACCAGCAGCAGGTCGCACCGCTGCGCGAGCTGCTTCACCGCGTCCTGGCGGTTCTGCGTCGCGTAGCAGATGTCGTCCTTCTTGGGCTGGTGGAGCATGGGGAAGCGTTGCCGCAGCCGGTCGACGACCGCCTGGGTCTCGTCCATGGACAGGGTGGTCTGGGTGATGTAGGCGACGTCGGCGTCGGCGTCGAGCTGGAGCCGGTCCACGTCGTCGGGCGACTCGACCAGCGAGATCGACCGGGACGCCTGGCCCATCGTGCCGATGACCTCCTGATGGCCCTCGTGGCCGATGAGCACGATGTCGAGGCCGTCGCGGGCGTAGCGCCGTGCCTCGTGGTGCACCTTGGTGACCAGCGGGCAGGTCGCGTCGATGAGGGTGTGGCCGAGCCGCTTGGAGTTGTCGAAGGCCGACGGCGGCGACCCGTGGGCGGAGAACACGATCACGGCCCCCTCGGGGACCTCGGTCTCGTCCTCGACGAACACGGCGCCCTTGCGGCGCAACGTGTCCACGACGTGGCGGTTGTGAACGATCTCGTGGCGGACGTACACCGGCGTGCCGACGATGCCCAGCGCCTCCTCGACGGTCTGGATCGCCATGTTCACCCCGGCACAGAACCCCCGCGGACTGGCGAGCAGAATCTTCATACTG
>CAZSQF010000075.1:0-10813 GCA_964608935.1 uncultured Actinomycetota bacterium
ATCTCCCAGAACACGAACAGCGTGAGCAGGTCACCCGCGAAGACCACGCCCATCGCGGCACCGGCGTAGGCGAGCGCCGCCGTGCCCTCGCGCCCCTTCAAGGTCTTGAGCCCGTACACGCCGGCGATCAGCGCGGCGATGGCGAACACCCAGCCGAAGGCCTGGGCGAGACGGTCCGCGCGGAAGGGCTCGATGTCGAAGTCGAGATAGGTGGCGGCCACGACCGTGTCGGGCCCGAGCTGCCACAGTTGCCCCAGCGCGACGATCGGGACCACGACCATCACCGCACCCGCGACGCGGCGGGGGACGAACCACACCACGATCGCGCCGACGGCGAACGGCAGCAACGGGTGCAGGACCAGATCACCCATGTCGGCTGCCTATCGAGCCCTGGAGGTCCTCCTGCCGGTCGGCCGGGGCGTCCTCGGGGTAGTAGTCCTCGGGCCGCTGGAGCAGGAGCTTGCCGAGCCACTTGGACACGATGATGATCGCGATGCAGCCGAACAGGCCGATCGCGGCGGGGTAGCCCGGGAACGGCGAGGTCGCCCCGATCGCGACGTCGACGACCACGCCCGCCACGAACGCGACGGCGGTGATCACGAGCGCGGGGCGGCGGGTCATGGCGCCACCCCGGTGACCGCGGCGGCGACCTGGGACGCCAGCTCGTACACGCCGAGCCAGTCGCCGAGGCCGAGCAGCAGCCCGAGCCCGGCGGTGACGGTCAGCGGCACCACCATCAGCGGCGAGGCGTCACGGCCCGTCGGCGGGGGGTGCTCCTGCGTCGCGTCGGCGTCCGCGGCGGGGGCCGGCCTGAAGAAGGCGCGGTAGACGATCGGGAACAGGTAGCCGGCGGTCAACAGGCCGGCGCCGACCATGACGGCGGCGAACACGTACGCCTCGGCGTCGTAGGCGCCGAGCACGAGGTGCCATTTGCTCACGAACCCGCCCATGGGCGGCAGCCCGGCCAGCCCGAGCGACGCGAGCGCGAAGGCCCCCATCGTGAACGGCATGCGCCGGCCGATGCCGTCGAGCTCGCTGACGTGATCGAGGTGGAGATGGACATGGATCGCGCCGGCACAGAAGAACAGCGTGATCTTGAGCGCCCCGTGGTTGAGGATGTGCAGCAGCGACCCGTCGAACGCATCGGTCGACAGCAGCGCGAAGCCGAGCACGATGTAGGCGAGGTGGGCGATCGTCGAGTAGGCGAGCCGGCGCTTGAGGTGGTCCTGCCGGAGTGCGACGAGCGACGCCACGAGGATCGTGGCCCCGGCGAACGCGGCCAGCGCGGTCGCGCTCCACAGCCCGGCGAGCACGTCCGGGCCGACGACGAATCCGATCAGGCGCCCGAAGGCGAACACGCCGGCCTTGACCACCGCGACCGCGTGCAGCAACGCGCTGACGGGCGTCGGCGCCACCATCGCCGCGGGCAGCCACGCGTGCAGCGGCATGACGCCGGCCTTGGTGCCGAACCCGACCGCGAGCAGCACGAACACGGTGGCGGTGAGCCCGGGTCCGAGCGCGTCGCCGACGAACCCACCGGGCGCGAACGTGAGGTCCCCGACCGCCTGGTAGACGATCGCGAGACCGAGCAGCACCGCGGCGCCGCCGGCGATGAGATAGCCGAGGTACTTGCGGCCCGCCGCGACCGCCTCGGTGTCGCCCTTGTGCGTGACCAACGGATAGGTCGACACCGTCAAGAGCTCGTAGAACACGAAGAACGTGAGCAGGTCCCCGGCGAAGGCGACACCGAACGCGGTGGACAGGCACAGGGCGTAGAACGCGTAGAAGCGGGTCTGGTGCTTCGCGCCGCTGCCGCGCATGTACCCGATCGCGTAGAAGGAGGCGAGCACCCACAGCAACGAGGCGAGCAGCCCGAACACCATCCCCATGCCGTCGGCCCGCAGGCTCAGCTCGACGCCGGGCACGGGCTCGCCGAGGGAGGTGGTCGGGACCGCACCGTCGAGCACGGCTGGCAGCATCGAGGCGACGACCGCGAACGTCGCGACGGCACCGGCGACGAGCACGCCGTCGCGCAGGTTGGGTGAACGCCGGGTCACCACGATGATCGCGGCGGCCACGACCGGGATCGCGACCGCCGCGAACGGGAGCATCGAGCCCTCCGGGCCCATCGCCCTCCCTGGCCGTGGCGTGCTGCGTCGGGGGGAGCCTAGCGACGGGCCGTGGACGGTTGGGGGCGAGCGCCGAACGTCCCGCCCGGACGGGTGGCTAGAGCAGCTCGCTGGGGTCGTGCGGCCGCTCGCGGGCGCCCGCGAGATCGTCGATGTGAGTGCCGTCCCACAGGGGTGCGCCGGCCCGGTATGCCGCGCGGCCGATCAGGTGTCCCGCCACCGGGGCGGTCCCGAACTGGAGCACGACCGCGATCGACATCTTGACTGCGGCCTCGGGCGTCGCGATGACGAACGCCACGCCGGCCAGGATCGCGGCGACACCGAGCCCGGCGGCCTTAGTGGCGGCGTTGGCGCGGATCAGGACGTCCGGGAAGCGGAGGATGCCGAGCCCGGCGAGCAGCACGAGTGCCACCCCGAGCCCGATGAGGACGCCACCCACGACGGTCATGAGCTGCGCCGTCCGACGAGCGCTGCGAGCGCCACCGTCGCCAGGAACCCGAGCAGGGTGGCGATCAGCACGACATCGAGGAACGCGTCGGCATCGGACCGCAGCGCGAACAGCGCGATCGCGCCCACGATCGCGTACAGGCCGAGGTCGGCCGCGACCGCCCGGTCGGCCACCGTCGGGCCGATGGCGGCGCGCACGAGGGCGAGCGCGAACGCGAGCGCGAGCCCGCCCAGCGCGAGGTCCAGCAGGATCATCGCATCGCCTTCAGCAGGTGGTTCTCCATGCGCGTGATCTGCGCCTGGAACTCCTCGCGGGTCGTGACGTAGAGCGAGTGGACGAACAGGTCGTTCGATCCGGTGTCGACCTCGAGCGTGAGCGTCCCCGGGGTCATCGTGATCATGTTGGCGAGGTGCGTCAGCTCCCAGTGGGTGCGACAGCGGGTGTGCACCCGCACGATCCCGGCCCGCATCGCGAAGCCGGGCGTGAGCACCTCCCAGGCCACGCGCAGGTTGGCGACCACCAGCTCGAACACGAAGAAGGCCACGAACCACGCGATCCAGGGCACCCGACGCACCCAGGCCAGCATCCTCATGCGCTTCTCACCGCCTCGATGTAGGGGGTGGGGTCGATCAGCGTCTCGGCCGCCGGGCGGACGAGCTCGATCAGCCAACTCGCGCCGAGCCCGACGACCACGGTGGCGACGCCGACGACCAGGCACGGGGCGACGAGCATGGCCACCCGCACCGCGCTCCTGGCGGGACCGGCGTCGGGGCTGCGATCTCCGCTCCCCCCGGCGGGGACGGTCACGCCGGGCGGCACGGCGGTGGGCTCGCGCCGGACCGCGTCGGTCTCCTCACCCCAGAACACGCCGTTCCAGATCTTGATCATCGACAGCAGCGTGAAGAAGCTCACGACGACGGCGATGCCGCCGGCGACCCACAGCTCCAGCCCGAACGCGGCACGAACCAGCAAGAGCTTGCCGACGAATCCCGAGGTCGGGGGGATGCCCGCCAGTGCCATGGCCGACAGCAGGAATCCGGTCGCCAGGAGTGGGCGGGTGCGCACCATGCCGCCGAGCTGCTTCAGCGAGCCGGTCCCGGTCAGCGTCTCGACCGCTCCGGCGGCGAGGAACAGCGACCCCTTCACGAAGATGTACTGGAGCAGGTAGACGAGTCCGGCGGTGACGCCCGCCACGGACCACAGCCCCAGGGGCAGCACCAGGTAGCCGACCTGGCTGACCATGTGGAAGGCGAGGATCCCGCGCACGTCCGCGCGCCCGACCGCGCCGAGCACGCCGACCACCATGGTCAGCAGGGCGATCGCGATCAGCAGCGTGCGCCACTGCACGTCACCGGCGAACACGACGCTGTACAGCCGGTGCAGGACGTACACGCCCGCCTTGGTCAACAGCCCCGAGAACAGCGCGGTGACCGCCGGCCCGGCCTCGACGTAGGCACGCGGGAGCCAGCCGTGCATGGGCACGAGGCTCGCCTTCACACCGATCGCGACGGCGATGACCGCGGCGCCGACCGCCGCACCCGGCACCTGTGTGGTCACGCCCGCCAGCTCGGCCAGGTTGACGGTGCCGGCGGTGCCGTAGAGCAGTGCGATGCCGAGCAGGAACGCGGTCGAGGCGAGCAGGTTCACCCCGACGTAGATCGCGCCGGCGCGGACCTGACGACGCCCACCGCGCAGCGTGAGCAGCACGTACGAGGCGATCAGCATCACCTCGAAGGTGACGAACAGGTTGAACAGGTCGGCGGTGAGAAACGATCCGAGCACGCCGGTGACCAGCACGCCGACCATCGGGTGGAACAGCTGGTGCTCGTCCTCGCCGCGGGCGATCGCGAACCCGACGCTGACGAGTGCCATGATCGTGCCGGCTGTCGCGAGGAGCGCGGCGAAGCCGTCGGCCGCGAACACGATCGCGAGCCCCGCCGGCCAGTCGCCGATGCGGGCCGCCACCACGCCACCGTCGCGGGTCGCCTGCACCAGCGCGACGGCGGCGGCGAGCGCGACGAGGAGCCCGCCGACGCCGACCCCGCGCTGGGCGGTCCGGTTCGACCGCAGCACCAGCCCGAGCGCCGCCGCGGTCAGCGGCGCCGCCAGGGGGAGGGCGAGAAGGGCCGCGTCGTTCACGCCAGCTCCTCGTCGTCGGGGACGCTGCGGTCCTCGATGTCGTCGTGCCCGAGGACGTCGCGGCCACGGAACGCGAGGGTGAGGAGGAAGGCGGTGATGCCGAACGAGATCACGATGGCCGTCAACGCGAACGCCTGGGGCAGCGGGTCGCCGGGCACGCCCTCGACGCCGATGAACGGCACGCCCCGTCGCGCCACTCCGCCGGCCGCCACGAGCAGGGTCGTCGCGGCGTGGCCGAGGAGGACGAATCCGAGGGCCATGCGCACGATCCCCCGCTGGAGGACGAGGTAGGTGCCACCCGCCGTGAGGAGTCCGACGATCAGGGCCGCGGTCACGACGGTTCCTCCTGCCCGGTGTCGATGGCGGCGACCATCCGGGTCGGGTCGGGTTCCTGCTCGTTGATGCCCTGGCCGAGGTGGCGCAGGATCGCCACGACCATGCCGATGACCACCAGGTACACCCCGACGTCGAACACCAACGAGGCCGCGACCTCGATCCCGAACGGGAGCTGGACCTTCGCGCCGGACAGGAAGGCGCCGGCCAGGAGCAGACCACCGAGACCGTAGATCGCCGCCACCAGCAGGCCGCTGCCGACGAGCGGCACTATCCGCAGCAGCCGTGACTGCCAGATCCGGCCGTGGCCGCGGCTGAAGTACAGCAGCACGACGGCTGCGCCCGCGGTGAGCCCGCCGATGAATCCGCCCCCCACGGCATCGTGGCCGCGAACCAGCAGCCACAGCGACGCCGCCACCATGGCGGGGGCGAGCGCGACCGTGGCGGTGGCCAGGATCGGGCTGTCGATCATCCCGCCGCCGGCCCACGCCTCGAGCTCCTCGGGCGTCGGCTCCGCGCCGGACGGGGCGGGACGCCCCGGCCGTGGCATCGCGCGACGCTCGGACAGCCGGACGATGCCGAAGATCCCGGCCGCCGCGACGCCGAGCACCGCGATCTCGCCGAGCGTGTCCAGCGCCCTGAAGTCGACCAGGATGGTGTTGACGACGTTGGCGCCACCGGTCAGGCCCTCGCCCTCGGCCAGGAACCGTTCGCCGATCTCCGACAGCTCGCGCCGACCGGTGAGGAGGTAGGTGGCGCCGCCGGCGAGCACGCCCATGACGCCCGCGACCAACCCGGCGCCGACCTTGCGGGGGACCTGGCCGCGTTCGAAGCGCCGCGGCAGGCGACGGAACACGACCACGACGAGGGCCACGGTGAGGGTCTCGACGAGCAACTGGGTCAGCGCGAGGTCGGGGGCCCCGAGCAGCACGAACCACGCGGCGACCGTGAAGCCGGCCAGCCCGAGCGTCGCGACCGCGGCGATGCGGCTCCTGGCCTGGATGACGCCGCCGATGCATCCGGCCAGGAGCACGACCACGGCCCAGTCCACGCGCAAGGACGGCGCGGGCTCGCCGACGATCTCGGGGGCGGTGACGAGCAGCATGCCGAGCCCGGCGGCGGCGAGCAGCGCGAGCACCGGCACGAGATACATCGCCGGGGCGTGCGACCGGGCGGGGCGTCCGATCCATTCGCCCAGCGCGAGGGCGCCGTCGTGGAGCCGGTCGAAGACGCCCTCGCCGCTCGGCGTGGTGACCCGCTGCTGGAGCGCCTCGATCCGACGGTGGGCGAGCACCGCGACGACCCCGCCGCCGATGATCACCCCCGACAGCGCCAGCGGCACGGTCAGCCCGTGCCACAGGGCGAGGTGGAGGTCGGCGCTCGTCCCCGTGGTGTCGCGACTGACCGCGTTGACGAGCGGGTCGAGCAGCGGGAGCCCGAGCCCGAGCCCGAGACCACCCGCGGCGCACAGCAGCGCCGGCGCGTCGAACAGGCGCGGAGCGGCGTGCCCGGTGCGGCGCAGCGGCCCCTCGAACGTCCGCAGGTAGTAGCGGGCGCTGTAGGAGAACGTGCCGAGGCTCGCCAGGACGGCCAGCGTCGCCGCCACGGGGGCGAGCCATGCCGGGTCACCGGCAGCCACGAACGCCGCCAGCGCCTCTTCCTTGGACACGAACCCCACGAGCGGGGGCAGGCCGGCCATCGACACCGCGGCGAGGCCACCGGCGGCGGCGGTGACGGGCAGTACCCGACGCAGCCCGCCGAGCTCGGCGAGGTCGCGGCTGCCGGTCTCGTGCTCGATGACGCCGACGGTCATGAACAGCGCCGCCTTGAACAGGGCGTGGGCGAGGGTGTGGAGTGCCGCGGCCGCGAGCGCCAGCGGGGTCCCGATGCCGATCAGCCCCGCGAGGAGCCCGAGCTGGCTCACGGTGGAGTACGCGAGCAGCGCCTTCAGGTCGGTGCGCTTGAGCGCGACCAGCGCGGCGAAGACCGCGGTCCCGAGCCCCACCACGACGAGGGTCGTTCGCCACAGCGGCTCGCCGCCGAACAGCGGGGTGAAGCGGAACAGCAGGTAGATCCCGGCCTTGACCATCGTGGCGGCGTGCAGGTAGGTCGACACCGGGGTCGGGGCCACCATCGCGCCCGGCAGCCAGAAGTGGAACGGGAACAGCGCCGACTTCGTCCCTGCAGCCAGCAGCAGCAGCACGATCGCCGCGGGAGCGATGGCCGACCCGGTCACGGCCTGCGGGCTGGCGAGGACCTCGGCGACCGACAGCGTGCCGGCCGCCGTGCCGATCAGGATCACGCCGGCGAACAGCGCGAGCCCGCCGAGCGCCGTGACCAGGAACGCGCGTGTCGCACCGGGGCCGCCCTCGCCCTTCCCGCCGATCAGGAAGAAGCTCGAGACGCTGGTCAGCTCCCAGAAGACGAACAGCACGACGAGGTCGTCGGCGAGCACCAGTCCGAGCATCGACCCCGCGAAGAAGGTCAGCAGCGCGACGTAGCGCCCGGCCTTGGCCCGGTCCGCGCCGAAGTACCGGCCCGAATAGGCCATGACGACCGCGCCGATCCCGAGCACGATCACCGCGAACAACAGCCCCAGTGCGTCCATGCGGAACGCCACCTCGAGCCCGATGTCGGCGAGCCAGTCCATCCGCCACGTCACCGGCTCGCCGTCGAGCACCGGCCCGCCCCGTGCCCCCAGCAGGATGGTCAGCCCGAACAGGGCGAATGCGTTCAGGTAGGCGGCGTCCCGCCCCAGCAGCCGGAGCAGGAGGGGCGTGGCAGCGGCGAGCCCGAAGGGGGTCGCGACGGCAACGGCGAGCAGCACGGTGGTCCCGGGTGGCGGGGAAGCGGCAGCACGCTACCCGGCCCGACGGACGGCGGTGCGTCACCCGTCGCCCCCCTATCGTCACCGTGACGCGACGTGCAGGAGGCCGCCGTGACCGCAACGTTGTCCGGACGCCGGGTGCTCGTGACTGGGGCGTCGTCGGGGATCGGCCGGGCGAGCGCGCTCGCCGCCGCCGGGGCCGGAGCGCGGGTGGCCGTGCTCGCCCGCCGCGTCGAGCTCCTGGCCGACCTCGCGGCCGAGACCGGGGGCGTGGCCGTCCCGGCCGACGTCACCGACGTGCTGGCCACCCGCCAGGCGGTCGATCGGGCCGCGGAGCAGCTCGGAGGGCTCGACGCCGTGGTCGCCGCGGCCGGTTTCGTTCGCCCGGGGCTGGTCGCCGACGCCGAGCCGTCGACCTGGCAGCAGACCTTCGACGTCAACGTCCTCGGGACCCTGCATGCCGTGCAGGCCGCCATCCCGCACCTCCGGAGCGCTGGCCGCGGCGACGTCGTGACGCTGTCGTCCATGAGCGGTCGCCGGCTGAAGAGCACCGAGATGGGGGTGTACGCGGCGTCGAAGGCGGCCGTGCACGTCGTGTCCGAGGCGCTGCGCCGCGAGCTCTCGCCCGACGGCATCCGTGTGACGACCCTGGCTCCGGGCCTGGTGGACACGCCATTGCTCGAGGGCGCGGGCGGTGCGGTCGCCGCGCGTCTGCGGGAGCGGGCGTCAACGGCCGGCCTGACCGCGGACGACGTCGCACGCGCCATCGTCGACGTGCTCGCGGCGCCACCCCACGTCTTGCACGTCGAGGTCGCCCTGATGTCGATCGGGCAGTGACGGCCGGCCCGATCAGTCGTCGGAGTCGTCCGAGTCGTCGCTGTCGACCGAGTCCGGCGAGTCGTCGGAGTCGTCGGCTTGCGGGGTGGTGGGGGCGGGTTCCTGCTCGACCTCGGGAGCGGGCTCGTCCGCGCTCGCGACGGAGGTCGCCGTCACGGCGGACGACGCAGACGATCCGACGTGGTCCTCACGCACCTCGGCCGACACGATGTCGGCCCGATCGAACAGCTCCTGCGGCGGTGCGACCGGCAGCTCGCGGCTCGTCACCAGCTCGAGCTCGATCGGCGCCACCTCCTGTGCCGGGTTGTCGGTCAGCGCGGCGGCACCGAGCCCGAGGCCCGCGATCGCCGTGACGGCCGTGGCGACCTGCCAGCGGCGGACGGGATCCATCGACGACTCCTTCCTAGCGCAGCTGGTCGAGCGGCACGGTCGGCTCGTCGCGTTCGTCGAGCTCGGCCGTCGTGGCCCCACCGGGGGCCACCGGCAGGTGGAGGGTGACACGCGTCCCGCTCGCGTCGCTGGCCAGCGAGATGCGACCGCCGTGCGCGTCGACGACCGCCTGGACCACCGACAGCCCGAGCCCGGTGGACGACGGTGCCTCACCGGCCCGGACGAAGGGGGCGAACACCTCGTCACGGATGGCCTCCGGGATACCCGGCCCGTCGTCGGCGACGGTGATCGCCACCTCGCCGGCATCGACGGAGGCCGACACCTCGACGATGGTCGACTCGGGCGTGTGCACGTGGGCGTTGGTGACGAGGTTGAGGGCGGCCTGGGCGAGGCGGTCGGGGTCGGCGGTCACCGTCACGGGCGGGGGCGGGGTGATGCGCGTGTCCCCGGCGACGGTGAGGCCGGCGACCCGGAGCTCGAGCTCCTCGAACCAGCCAACGAGGTCGACCGCCCGCGGGCGGGCGACGTCGTCCATGTCGACGCGGGCGATCGCCATCAGATCCTCGACGAGTCGGCCCATCCGGCCGAGCTCGTCCCGCAGCACCGCGGCGGTCTCGGTCACGGCTGCGGTGTCGCCGGGATCCAGCCGCTCGAGCAGCTCGAGATGGCCGCGGGCGATCGTGATCGGGGTGCGCAGCTCGTGGGACACGCTCGCCATGAACTCGCGCTGGTGTGCCGATGCGGCGCCGAGCCGCGCGAGCATGGTGTTGAACTCGCGGGCGAGCTGGGCCACCTCGTCGCCCGTGTCGGGGACCTGCACCCGCGCGTCGAGCGACGTGAGCTCGGTGGCGCGGGCGGTGCGGGCCAGCTCCTCCAAGGGCGATAGCGACCGCCACAACGACAGCACCAGCAGGACGCCGCCGAACAGCAGCGTGACGCCACCGGCGGCGGCCAGGAGCCACGTCGCGTCGATCGCCTCCTGCCGGATCGGTTCGAGCGGTGCGATCACCTGGAACCTCGCCAGCTGCTGGTCCGCGAGGAGGATCGGGACCGCCGAGGTGCGGACGTCGCCGGCGTCGGTGCTCACCGTCTCGCGGACGTTGAGCGTCCCCGTCGGCAGGCGTCCCGCCTCGAACAGCTCCTCGAGCTCGTCGGGTCCGTTCTGTGCGGCTAGCCGCAACCCGTCGTCGAAGGTCACGATGGTCCAGTAGGACTCGGTGCTCGGGTTGAGCTGGAGGTAGCGGCGCACGGCGCTCTCGAGCGCGTCCCGGGGCGTCGGCGCCTCGTCGGCCTGTCCGACCTCCTCCTCCAGGAGCTCGCCCACCGCCAGCTCGAAACGCTCCTGTTCGCGTTCCAGGACCACGTCGACGTCGTTGCGGCCGGCCTGTTGGAGCAGCTCGTAGGTCAGCCCGAGCGCGACGAGCAGGCTGATGGCGAACACCGCTATGGCCGTCGCGGGCACGCGCAGCCGCATCGACCGCAGTGGGAGCGCCCAGCGTGCGTTCGGCCTCATGTCCGCAGCCGGTAGCCGGCACCGCGCACGGTTTCGATGCGGTCGCGGCCGAGCTTTCGCCGCAGATAGCCGACGTAGACCTCGACGACGTTCGAGCCGGGCTCGAAGTCGTAGCCCCAGACGCGGTCCATGAGCTGGACCTGCGACAGCACCTGGTTGGGATGGCGCATGAACGTCTCGAGGAGCGCGAACTCGCG
>CAZSQF010000076.1:0-1870 GCA_964608935.1 uncultured Actinomycetota bacterium
AACGCAGACGTCGTATCTCCTTCCGAACCGCATGGTCTCGCCGGCGAGCATGCAACCGACGCTCGTACGAACCACCGGGGGCGAGTCAAGGCAGGCCAACGCGTTGGATTCGGGTCAGAAGGGGGTGACCACGACTTTGCCGAGAGCGCGTCCTTCACCGACGTACGCAAGCGCGGCGGGAACCTCGTGGAGTGCGAAGATTCGGTCGATGTGGATCCTCACATCGCCGGTGGCGCAGAGGTCGGCAAGCGGCTCGAAGTGGGCCGGGCCTTCCTTGACGCCGAGCACCCCGATTGATCGACCGGTGAGTCGCCCTGCCACCGAGCCAACGGTGAGTACGCGCACCAGGGTGCGCGTCGACCCCCCGACGCACCGATACGTGCCGCCGGGAGCCAAAGCGCGCCGGTAGCTGAACACCGAGCGGTGGGCGACAAGGTCCAGGATGAGGTCGTACGGCTGCGTCGTCTGTGTGAAGTCCTCTTGGCGGTAGTCGATCACGTGGTCCGCGCCCACCGACTGCATGAACTCCTGCTTGGCGGCGTTGTCGACCCCAGTGACGCGCGCACCGAGGCGCTTGGCGAGCTGAAGGGCGAAACATCCTGACCCTCCGCCTGCGCCGTTGATCAGTACCCGACTGCCCGCCATGGCCCTCTTGGTTCCCTGCAGGGCGATCGCGCCCGCCTGGGGAATTGTCGCCGCTTCAGCGAACGTGAGCTGGGCCGGCTTGGGGGCAAGTGCGGATTCCGGCGCGACCGCGTACTCCGCGAAGCCACCCTTACGCCAGAGGTTGTCTCCGTACACCTCGTCTCCGGTTCGGAACCGGGTCACGCCCTCTCCGACGCCATCGACCACGCCGGCGATGTCCGAGCCCAGCGTCCGACGAGCCGGTGAACGCAGCCCGCCGATCCGCGCGTACGCGGGTGATCCACGCAAGCACTCCCAGTCGCTGCGGTTGACCGAGGTCGCGGCGACCTTCACCCGCACCTCGCCGGCGGCGGGTAGGGGCACCGGCACGTCCTCGACATGCAGGACGTCAGGCGATCCGTACCGGTCGTAAACGACCGCCTTCACGCCAGCCCCCGGGAGGGCCTGGCCAAGGAACGTCCTTGCAGGCGTGTCACTGTCGTCGCCTGGAGGCGCCGGTGGCGTTGGCGGCGGCCAGGTCGAGGGCGATGGCCAAGATCAGCGTGCCGGTCCAGACATTGACCGGGTCGAGCAGGAGCGGCTTGTGAGCGCCCACATTGGTCGCGATGAGCCAGACGACGAACCAGATGACTGTCATGGACGGTTTCCTTTGCTCCGTTTGCGCACGTGGTTACGCCGTGTTCTGGGTTTGAGCCACACTGGCGTCCGTTGCGCTGGACAGCACCTCGGTGCGCCGGACGCCTCGCACGAGCAGGTAGCCGATCATCCAGAACTCTCCGACCGATGCGAGCGCAACCGATACCTCGGCCACGACCCCGGCATCCGGTAAGAGGTAGCTCACGAAGGCGCTGAGCATACATCCCGGCCCCCCGACGACCAGGAACCCCAGCGGCCGCGGCATCCATCCTGAATCGCAGCACACACAGGCCGATCGGGATCGACCAGAGCCCGAAGCCAAAAGCTGCGACTCCCCACAAGTTGCCGCCCACCACATACATCAGTTGGGCGTCGTCACCTGGGGCCGCGCCGACCGAAGAGAGGGCGACGTCGAGAGCGCTCGCCAGCAATGCCGCGCCGCCCAGACCGAGGCGGGCGAGTTGCTCGTCTGCCACCAGGTGGCCCAGGGTCGCTGCCGGGTCTCCGGGGTCGAAGATCTGCGGGCGTAGGAGGAGGAAGCCGATCCCGCCGGCGAGCGCCATACCGAGGTAGAGCAGGCCCGTGGCAC
>CAZSQF010000076.1:1970-10795 GCA_964608935.1 uncultured Actinomycetota bacterium
AGGAAGCCGATCCCGCCGGCGAGCGCCATACCGAGGTAGAGCAGGCCCGTGGCACGAGCCGTACCGACCAGCGACGACGACGTGACCGCAGGATGCTGCGCAGTGGGGCCGGCGACGCTAGCCAAGGATCCTCCCGAGGTAACCTGACGTTGTAAGCCAACCATACGATGTAAGGTCTGGCAAGAGAGAGGAGAAAGAGGGTGACTGCACGGTGGCCGCGGGCGCCACTCAGTCGCGAACGCATACTCGCGGCAGCGGTCGACCTCGCCGACCAAGAGGGGCTCGAAGCGCTGACCATGCGCCGCCTGGCGTCGACGCTGGACGTCGAGGCGATGTCGCTCTATCACCATCTGCCCGGCAAGGACGTCCTGCTCGACGGTCTCGTCGAGATGGTGGTGGGGGAAGTCGCCGAGGCCACGGCCACACTTGCCGACCCTGGTGAGTGGTCTCTGGAGCTTCGCCAACGGTGCCTGGCCGCGCGCACGGTCATGCTCCGCCATCCGTGGGCACCAGCCCTCATCGGCACGCGCACGACTATCCCGCCTGGTGTCTACGGCCACTACGAGTCGATCGTGGCCACGATGGTCCAGGGCGGTCTCTCCTACCACCTCGCTCATCGGGCAGTCCACGCCCTCGGGAGCATGGCGTTGGGATTCGTCCAGGAGCTCTTCGCCCCGGCCTCCGCCGGGAGCGCCAGTGTCGAGCCCTCCGAGGAGGGACTGGCGGCGATGGCGAGCGAGCTGCCGCACCTCACCGCGATGGTCGCCTCAGAGGTGCACGACAATGACGGTGACGTGCTCGGATGGTGCGACAGCCAGGCGGAGTTCGAGTTCACGCTCGATCTGCTCCTCGAAGGCCTGGCGCGCCGGGCAGGCTGACCGAGCCCGAGGCCGGACAGCCTCGACCCGCCCGCGGTCGCAAGGTCGCTGGCTTGGCGGCTCCGCGAAGGTCTCGCGGTTCGACTATCGGCGGCGACGGTTCCTTGTGCGACCGCGCAAAGGTGCTCCGTGTTCTCGCAGCGGTCGAACAGTTCGGCTCGGCCCTGGTGGAACTTGGTGAGTTCACCGCCCACTACCCCGGCGAACGGTTGGGCCGCCAGGACGGCTTGTGCGTCGCGGAGGGTGAATGCCGCCTCGATGAGTCCGATGATGTCTTGCCTCATCCGATCGGAGGAGGGCGGGTTCGCATCGTGGGACGAGGTGGTGTGGTCGGCGCGGGTGGACGGTGGGGGCGTCCTCCGACAGCCCCGCAAAGGAGCTCGTCATGACCACACCGTCGACACCGCCCGCCGCCTCCGGAGCCCAACCTGTCACATCGACCGCACTGTCCGATGTGCACCGCAGCCCACCGGTAGACCGTCGGTTGCGGGCGCGCTGGCGCATCCTGATCGCGTTCGTCGCCTCGCTGTTGGTGGTCGTGCTCGCCGACACGATCCCCTTCCTCGGCTTCGCGGACACGGCGGCGGGCTACGTGGTGGCGACCGTTGGGCGCCTTGTCGCCGTGGTCGGCGTCCTCGCGTTGACGGCGAGGTGGATCGACCGTCGTCGGCTGCGTGATTACGGCCTACGTGGTGGCCGATCGTGGTGGGCTGACGCCGGATTTGGTGCCGCCGTCGGGTTCGGCATGTTCGCGCTCAGCGCCGGCGTCGGGATCGCCGCCGGCTGGATCCAGGTCCGCGACACGCTCTCACCGGCCGCGAGCGGCGGTGTGTGGCTGATCCTGGCGCTCGTGACCCTGCGGTTTGCGGCGGTCAGCCTCTGGGAGGAGGTGCTGTTCCGGGGCGTCATCATCCGCAACGCCGCGGAGTCCTTCGGACGGCGCTGGCCTCGGACCCGGGCCGTGCTCGTGGCGACCGTCATCAGCACGCTGGTGTTCGCCCTGGTCCACGTGCCCCAGAGCCTCGGAGCAGAGGACATGTCGCTCGCGAGGATGGCCATCATGTGGGTCACCATCGGCGGCCTGCTCGCGGTGCCCTACCTCGTCAGCGGGCAGCTCGCGCTCTCGCTCGGGCTGCACCTGACGATCAACCTGGCCGTGCAGAACGTGTTCGTCCTGTGGGATCAGCAGGCCGAGCACAGCGCCGTCGTCCTCCACCTCGGCACCTCCGGTGCCGAGGTGCTCGCCGGGGCGGGCGGCGTCCTCCAGGTCGGCGCGATCGCGCTGGGCTATCTGGTCGTGCTGGGCTGGCTGCGGTGGCGGTACGGGCCGCTGCGGGTCCATCCGTCTCTCACCGAGATCCCAGCCACAGCACAGCCGCCGTCGCCGACGGGTCTGGACCCCGCGGACGCGGACGAAGGGCCGCGGGGCGGCGACACCGCCCCGGTCGTGAGCGCGGGTTGCGCCTCCCGCACCGGTTCCCGACCCTGGGAGGGAACGGAGGGACCGTGACCGCTCCTGGAGCGCCGCCGACCCGGCCACGGAGAGGTCGCCGAGGAACCGCCGCGGGCGATCTCGCTGTGGTCGGGGTCGCAGCGTCGGTCGGCGGGGTGATGGCCTTCCTCGGCGCTTCTGCCGGAGGCCACCCGCAGCCGTGGCTGCTGTGCGCTTTCGCCGTGGCCGAGGCCGTGCCACTGCTGTGGCGCCGGCGCGCGCCGGTGGCCGTTATGGCCGCGACGCTGACGGTGTTCATGGTTGGAGTCTTCGTCACCGAAGCGGCTCCGGCGCCGATGCTCGGCTCGCTCATCGCGGCGTACACGGTCGGGACGTCCGCGTCGCGTCGCACCGCCGCGGCAAGCGCGCTGGTGGCCGGGTTCGTGCCACCCTTGCTCACCGTCGCACTGCTCGACGCCCCGTTCCCCTGGACCATCTCGGTGACCGGCGAGGAGCCGCATCTGCTCGACGCGGTCCTGGGGTCCCTGTTCGGCATCTGGGCTGCCACCCTGCTGGGCGCGTACGTGGGGACGCGGCGCGCCTACGTGGGGGAGCTGGCTGCGCGGGCCGAGCGTCTCGAGCGCGAGCGCGAGGAGCGAGCCGAGCGGGCCGTGGTCGAGGAGCGCAGCCGGATCGCACGTGAGCTCCACGACGTGGCGGCCCACCACCTCTCGGGTATCGCACTCCAGGCCGCGGCGCTCGACCGCACCCTGCCCCAGGATGCGCCGCGGATGCGCACCATGGTCGACGACATCCGCACCGAGAGCGCGACTGCGCTGAGCGCGATGCGCCGGCTGATCGATGTGCTGCGTCAGGACGACTCCGACGGCCGTGCGCCGCAGCCGACCCTCGACGACCTGGAGCGCCTCATCGAGCGAGCTCGGGCGGACGGTGTGGACGTCACGATCGAGGGCTTGGCACGTCCTCCCGGACTGCCACGCGACGTGGACCTCGCGGCCTACCGCATCATCCAGGAGGCCCTCACGAACGTGCGTCGCCATGCGGACGGCGCCAGCACCGCGATCACCGTGCGAGAGGGTGACGACGGCCTCGACATCGAGGTGGTCGACGATGGGGCCGCCACCATCGGATCCGACGACGTCGAGCCCGGCCACGGCCTGCTGGGCATGCGCGAACGGGCCGCGCTGCTCGGTGGCTCGCTGGTGGCCGGGCCGCGACGGGACGGACCCGGCTGGCGGGTGCGGGCAACCCTGCCCACGATGCAGGGGGTGCACCGGTGACCATCCGCGTGATGCTCGTCGACGATCAAGCCGTGGCTCGCCGCGGGTTCCGCGCGATCCTGGAGAGCGACCCCGCCATCGAGGTGGTCGCGGAGGCCTCCGACGGACGCGCAGGTGTCGAGATCGCCCGGCGCGAGCGCCCCGATGTGGTGCTCATGGACGTTCGCATGCCCTTCGTGGACGGTCTCGAAGCGACCCGTCAGCTCGCCGGCCCGGACGTGGAGGAGCCGATCGACGTGCTGGTGGTCACGACCTTCGATCTGGACGAGTATGTGTTCACAGCTCTCCGTGAGGGTGCTGCCGGCTTCCTGCTCAAGGACATCGACCCCGACGAGCTGGTCGCGGCCGTCCACACGGTCGCGGCGGGCAACGGACTCGTCGCCCCCCAGGTGACACGCCAACTGATCGAGGAGTTCGCCCGGTCCCAGCCCGAGCCGACCGGTGACGCGCCCGGCTGGGAGGCACTCAGCGAACGCGAACGTGACGTGCTGCTCGAGGTCGCCCGTGGCCGCTCGAACGCAGAGGTCGCTGCGACGCTTTTCGTCGAGGAGACCACCGTCAAGACCCACCTCCGCAGCGTCCTCCAGAAGCTGGGCCTGCGTGACCGCATCCACCTGGTGATCTACGCCTACGAGCACCGTCTCGTCCGCCCGGCCGCCTGAGCTCGCACGATCGAGAGGGGACCGGCGTCAGCATCCGTGACGACGTGGCGCTCCGTGCGACGCCGACGGAGGCGCGGCCGGACGCCCAGGGAGGTCGTGCGCATCGCGGATGCTGGGAGCGAAGACCGCACGCCGCAGCGGATGCTGTCGCCGGCTGGCAGGTGCGGCTCGTCGGTCTGGGAGGTGGTGGCTCGCGACGGTTGCGGCAGGAGGGAGCGGTATGGGTGACGGGATCGTGCTGATCCGCGGAGCCGCACACACCGCCGCGTGCTGGCAGCCGACCGTGACCGAACTCGCACGATCCGCCCCTGACCTGCCGGTCCTGGCCGTGGACCTCCCGGGGCGCGGTGACACCCCCGAGGACCTACGGCAGGTCACCGCGAAGCGTTGCGTCGAGCATGTGGTCGAACGGATCGAGGCCGCACGCGTCGACCGGGTCGTGGTCGTGGCCCACTCGATGGGTCGTCGCACGAACGTCCGCGACGGGCTGCCTCGACGTGCGCCGCGTCCTGCGGTTGCCCGGTGGATGTTCTGCAACGGCATGACCGCGTCGCAGCGTGGGATTCGTGCTCGCCCAGCTGTGTGGCGACTCGAGCCGTCTGGATGGCGAACCCGTCAGCACCGCCGGCCTGCTCGACCCTCGTCGGCCGAAGGGGATGGTCGATGACCGGGTCGTCCGAGCAGGCGAACGGATCTTCTGTCAGGGTGGACGCCGCGCGGGACATGCAATGCGGACGATGAAGGCGTGTGGATGACCTGGTGGGTGCTGGAGCTGATCCTCGCGGGGACGCTGATCGTGATCGTCCTGGTGCTGGGGCCGTTCATCAAACGGTTCGGGCGCAGCTACGCCGCGGACGTGTTCCGGGCGAACCCGCGCACCGGTAAGAGCTACATGGTGCTGATGGACATCGCCTACTACCTCATCTTCTCGGCCTACATCCTGTTCACCACCACGTTCGAGCGTCCCGACGACTGGGGCGAGACGGTCACGGCAGCCCAGATGGAGATGGTGCTGATCCGGCTCGGGGGGATGCTGCTGATCATGGGGGTCCTGCACGGGCTCAATGTGCTGAGCCTGCCCATCATCGGGCGGCTGCTCGGTCTCGGACGGGACCTCGCCGCCGTGGGAACGCCACGCTCACCGGCCCGCCCGGACGGGCTCAGTCGCGCGTCGCCCAGGGACGGCGACCACGGCGGCACGGCAGATGAGGCGTCCGGCCCCTCGGCCACGGGAGCGCCGTGACTGTCAGCCTCGTATCCCTCGAGGGCGCCCGCGTGGCTGCTGTGCTCCGGCCGCCGGGGCTGGTCTGGCTCGAGGTGGCCGACGCGCTCCTGGCGGCGATGGCCGAGCCGGTCGGGTCAGGCTCGTCGTCCACGTCCCTCGATGCCACCGAGCAGGCCGCCGCCCGGCTGGCCGACCTGGACGGTGACGCGCTCGTCACAGAGCTGTTCGAGCAGGAATCTGCCGCCCTGGTCCGTCTCGCCCGGCTGTTCACCGACGACCGCAACGCCGCCGAGGACCTGGTGCAGGAAGCGTTCATCCGGCTCCACCACGCCACCGACCGTATCGAGGACCGGAGCCGGGCGGCCGCCTACCTCAGGTCGATCGTGCTGAACCTCGCTCGTGACCACAACCGTCGCGGGCTGATGTCGTTGCGCCACTTCGAAGCGCTCACCCCAGAGGCCTCCCCGGACGCGCTCGACGACCGCATCGTGCTCGATGAGCAGCAAGCCGAGGTCATCGACGCGCTCCATTCGCTCTCGCCACAGCAACGCGACTGCCTCGTGCTGCGCTTCTACCTGGAGCTGTCCGAGCAGGAGACTGCCGACACGTTGGGTATCTCACCGAACTCGGTCAAGACCCACTGCCGTCGCGGCTTCGATCGGATGCAGGTACGTCTCGAAGGACGCACATGAGCGTCGAGCAGCTCCTGCGCGAGACCCTCCACCGGGCCGATTCCTACGAGGTCAGCCCGGACCTGTTCGCGCGGGTGAAGCGCTCGATCCAGGAGGATCGTGCCCACCGCCGGCGGGTTCGCGCGGCGGTGGCCTGGTCGATCGTCGGTCTGCTGTCGGTCGCCGTCTACCTCGTCATCTTCGCCGAGGTCGTCGACGGTCGCGTGACCTGGCCCTGGTGGGCGCTCGAGGCGCTCACGGCCGCGATCCTGGTCACGCTGATCCTCGTGCTCGGACCGCTGATCAGGCGCTTCGGTGGGATCTTCGCCACCAGCGTGTTCACCGCACACCCGTCGACCGCGCACCACTTCCTGCGCGTGCTGGATGTCGCCTACTACCTCGTGTTCACCGCGTTCGTGTTGATCGAGATCCAGGTCGTGCCGAGAGAGGAGTGGCTCGGACCCACCGGGACAGCCGTGCACCTGCAGTGGCTCGCCGACCGGGTCGGCGCGATGCTGCTGCTCATGGGGGTCCTGCACGCGATCACGATCGCACTGCTGCCGGTGCTCGGTGTGCTCTACAGCAGCATCTGGCGTCAGCTCACCCCTGAGGAGCGGTGGACGGCCACGGACGAGGCCCGGTGAGCCACCACCGTCCGCCGGGCTCGGCGAACTCCGTGCCGCACCCGGGCCATCCTCGCTCGAAGCCGAATCACCATCGCCGCGAGCCAGGCCGGTGGCAGCGCGGGCGCATCGAACACATGCCGCGGCTGCACGACCGGCAGCGACGTTGCTTCCTCTACCCCCGGATCGGACTCGCTGCCTCCCTCGACACCTTCACCCTGACAGACGAGAGGCGGAGCTGCTCGGACGACAGCGGTTATGTGCAAGCCGGCGGCGGTGCTCGCCTCCCGGCTGCGACGACGAGGCGCCGACTATCATCTGAGACCGGCTGGGAGAGCGAATTGCAGGGGTGAGCGGGAACGATCGACGGCTCCCGCGTCTGGCCACACCAGACGATGCTGGCGAGGTTGCGGGGCTGTTGCACGACTTCAACGTCGAGTTCGATACGCCGACGCCGAGCGTCGACGTCCTCGAGAGTCGCTTGCGGGTGCTGTTGGCGGGCGATGCGATGTTTGCGATCCTGGCGGGGACGCCGGCGATCGCGGTCGCGCTGGTCACCCTGCGGCCCAACGTGTGGTATTCCGGTCCGGTGGCTCTGCTCGACGAGCTGTATGTCGTGCCCGATCTGCGAGGCCGAGGCGTCGGCTCCGCGGTCATGGACCTGCTGGTCTCGGTTGCGCGGGAGCGGTCGGTCGGGCTGATCGAGATCAACGTCGACGAGGGTGACGTGGACGCGCAGCGGTTCTACGAGCGCCACGGGTTCAGCGCCACCGCCCCCGGCTCCACCGAGCGGGCGTTCTACTACGCCCGGGAGTTGTCCTGATCGGTGGAGCCACGGGTTGAACGCGGCGGCCAACCCTGACTCGGTGAGGCAGCTCACCGCCAGGACAGGTCGCGTCCGATGAATCCGACCAGGCGGGTCTGCGGGTCGGCATCCGCGGGCACCTCGACCTTGGGGCCGTACTGACCGGAGGAGCGCATCGTGTCCTCCATAGGCTCCATCCCGGCGAGCTCAGACAGCGCCAGCGGACAGCACCCGTTCAAGCTTGGCATACCCCTCGTTGACCCCGACCTCCATGCCCAAGCGCAACCACGCGTCCCGTCCCTCGAACGAGTCCACCAGCGACTGCACGTGCAGCCGGGTGCGGCCGCCGCCCAGGTCCTCGAAGGTCAGCGTCTCCAGTGCCACCCCGTCCGGTTCGCCCTCGAAAGTGAACGTCTGCACGATGCGCCGCTCGCTCACCTCGTGGAAGCAACCTCGGAAGCGGTACTCCTCACCATCGCGGCGCTGCACGAACCGCCACTCGCCCCCGTCACGCGCATCCCATGTGGGAACCTCGGTCTGCATGCCGTCCGGCCCGACCCACTGCACGAACAGCTCGGGGTCGGTGTGCGCCGCCAGGAGTTGCGCGGCCGTCGCCGCGAAGTCGCGGCTGATCCGGATGATCGGCAACCGTTCGTCGGCCTCGATCGTGGCCTGCGTCGTCATGATGCTTGTCCCTTGTCTTGTTGGTTCATCCGTGCCAGGACCGCGTCCAAGCGCTGGTATCGCTGCTCGGCGCGCTGCCGGTAGCGCTCGATCCATGCGGTCATCAGGTCGAGCACCTCTGCCTCGAGATGCACCTCGCGGCGTTGCGCGACCTTGGTCTTGCGGACGAGTCCCGCGCCCTCGAGCACCTTGAGGTGCTTGGAGATCGCCTGCACGCTGACGTCGTACGGCTCGGCGAGCGCACCGACCGTCGCGTCCGAGTCGGCCAGTCGCGCGACGATGTCCCGACGCGTCGGGTCGGCCAACGCGGCGAACACCTTCGACAGCGACTCGTCCATCGCCTCTTCTCAACTTTCTGGTTGAATACAATCTAGAGCCTCGCTGCAACAGTTGTCAACCATCAGGTTGAACACCAATGAAGGGGAGCTCCCGACGCCCGCTGCGGCACGGACATCACGCACGATGACGGTCCGACCGCTCCATCTCTGGGTCTAGGCGCGGATGCACGGACGTACCCGCGCGCATGTCGGGTCGGTCGGATGAC
>CAZSQF010000077.1:0-10772 GCA_964608935.1 uncultured Actinomycetota bacterium
CGCTGCGCGGCACGATGCTGTTCGCGTCCCCACCCGAGGACGACATCGACTGGGCCGACGTGTCGCCGACCGGGATGCACAAGTGGCTGGCCCGGGTGTGGCGGCTGGCCCTCGAGCACGTCGGGCGGGAGGCCGCGGGGGAGGCCGTCGACGGCGGCGACGAGGCAGCGGTCGACGCGCTCGAGCGCGCGGTCGTCCAGGCGGTCGTCGGTGCCAGTGAGGACTTCGACGCGCGCAAGTACAACACCGCGATCGCGAAGATGATGTCGTTGACCAACGCGACCCTCGACGCCGGCCGGGCGGGCGTGCACGGGCCCACGGCCCGCCGGGCACTCGAGACCCTACTGACGCTGCTCGCGCCGGTGTGCCCGTTCGTCACCGACGAGCTGTGGAAGCGGCTCGGCAACGAGGGCTCGGTCCACGACCAGCCTTGGCCCACCGCCGACGCGTCGGTGCTCGCCACCGACGAGGTTGAGGTCGTGGTCCAGGTCAACGGCAGGGTCCGCGGCCGCATCACGGTCCCCGCCGGTGCCGAGGAGGCCCGGGTGGAGGAGGCCGCCCGAGCGGACGCCAACGTCAGCGCCCACCTCGACGGCGAGGTCGTGAAGGTGATCGTCGTCCCCGACAGGCTGGTCAACTTCGTCGTCGGGGGTCGGTGAACCGTGGGCGGAGTGGCCGTCGTCACCGACTCGAGCTCCGATCTGCCCGCCGAGCTGGCCGACCGCCTGGGCATCCGGGTGGTGCCGATGTCGGTCACCTTTGGCGAGCGTTTCGAGATCTCGGGCATCACCATCGACCACGACACCTTCTATGAGCGGCTGGCCGACAGCGACCGGCTGCCCACCACCTCCCAGCCGGCGCCGGCGTGGTTCGAGGAGGCCTACGCCGACTGCGCCGACGAGGGGCTCGATGCTGTGGTGTCACTGCACGTGTCGTCGGCCCTGTCGGGCACGGTGGACCTCGCGCGCGACCGCGCCTCGCGTGCCGCGGTGCCGGTCGAGGTCGTGGACACGCGACTGGTCGGGGGGTCGCTCGGCCTGGCGGCGCTCCGGGCCCACGCGATCGCTGCCGCCGGCGGGTCCGTGCCCGAGGTCGTCGCGGCCGCCGAGCGGGTCCGCGACGCCAGCGTGAGCCTGCTCATCGTCGACACGCTCGACTACCTCAAGCGTGGCGGGCGGCTCACCGGGACCCAGGCCGCGGTCGGCACCATGCTCCGGGTCAAGCCGCTGCTGCACCTCGTCGACGGCCGGGTCGAGGTCCGCGAGCGGACGCGGACGTGGGGTCGGGCCCTGGACCGTCTGGCCGAGATCGTCGCCGAGACCGCCGCCGACGCACCGGTCGACGTCGTGGTCACCCACGCTGTCGCGCCGGACCGCGCCGCCGAGATCTGGGAGCGCATCGACGCGCGCGTCGAGGTGGGCGAGCGGTTCGAGGCCGCCATCGGCCCGATCGTCGGGACCCACGTCGGCCCTGGCGCGATCGGCGTGGCGGCGCTCCCGGTCGGCGTGGGTGGGTAGGCGTCTGTTGCCGAGGGCCGCGACGTCCACCGGTGCCTGTATGATTGTCTATACCATTCCAGGGGCGAGGGAGGTGGGGCATGGAGCGCTCCTACGTTCCGCGGTACGTGGAGATCGAGCGGTCCCTACGGGAGCGCATCGCCCGGATGCAACCGGGCGAGAAGCTGCCGTCCGACGCGGAGCTGTGCGAGGAGTTCCACGTCAGCCGGATGACCGCGCGGCACGCGGTGCGCAGCCTGGTCCACGAAGGGCTCGTCACCCGGATGCCGGGGCGCGGCACGTTCGTGAGCCGGCCGCCGGTGCGCAGGCAGATGGGCAGCCTGTTGTCGTTCACCGAGGAGATGCGCCGGCGTGGACTCGAGGCCTCGTCGAAGCTGCTGTCCCGCGGGCTCGAAGCCCCCAACGACGTCGAGATCACCCAGCTCGACCTGTCGTCCCGCGACCAGGTGGTGGTGATCCGACGCCTGCGCCTCGCCAACGGCAGCCCGATGTCGATCGAACGGGCCGCACTGCGTCCCGAGCTCGCCGCGATCCTCGACGAGGACCTCGATCACGGTTCGCTGCACGATGCGATGCGGCGCCTCGGCTACGAGCCCGCGCTCGCCAACGCCACGCTCACCGTCCGGTTGCCCAGCCAAGAGGAGGTCGACCTCCTCGAGATCGCGCCCGAGACGCCCCTGCTCGTCGAGCGGCGCGTGATCCGGGACCCGGACGGCACCCCGGTCGAGTTCACCGAGTCGTGCTACGCGGGGGATCGGTACGTCTTCGACATGGAGCTGCACGTCGAAGCGTCGCCGCCGGCCGATGCCGGTTCGTCGAGCTGACCCTCACGCGTCGGCGGGGCGCAGCGCCAGGGCGCGGGCCGGGTTGGCGCCGAGCGCAACGTCTGCGACCTCCCCGAGGCCCTCGGCCCGCAGCCGCGGGACGAACCGGGTGAGCAGGTGGTCGAGCCCGGGCCCACCTCCGAACGCCGGCCAGTAGCTGCGGCGGGCGAGGTCGCCGGCGAACAGCACACGCTCGCTGTGACCGCGCTCGGCCATCTCGCGGAGCAACCAGACGCTCTGGCTGTCCGGGGCGTACTTGATCCGCCCGGGCATGTCGAAGGCGAGGTAGGCGCCGCGGTCGGCGAGCTCCGACAGGTAGACGGGGTCGGGGTTGTGGTCGATGTGCCCCAGGATCACCGCGTCGCTGCTCACCCCGCTGGCCTCGAGCAGGTCGAGCTGTTCGTGGCCCATCGTCCCCTTCTCGGTATGGGTGGCGACGGGAACGCCGGTGCGCCGGTGGGCGCCACCGATGGCCTCGGCGAGCCTGGCCACGACCGGTCCGGCGCGGTGGTACTCGGTCGCGAGCTTGATGACGCCGGCGCGGGCCGGGGAGCGGTCCGGGAACGGCCCCTCGAGCCCGTGCACGTCCATGCCGTCGACGACCTCGGCCACCAGCAGATCGGTGATCCGGTCCACCGGGTAGTGGTGGAGCCAGTGCGTGTCGCTGTAGTAGCCGAGCTTGTGGAAGCCGGTGCAGGCGACGATGTGGGCGCCGGTGCGCTCGGACACCGTCCGCAGGCCGTCCGGGTCGCGCCCGAAGCCGAGCGGGGTCATCTCGACCAGGGTGCGTCCGCCGGCGGTGCGGTAGCGGTCGACCTCCTCGACGGCCGCATCGACGGAGTCGAGCCGGAAGTCGGGCTCGAGCCGGACCGGCCATCCGCCGGTCATGAGCAGGTGCTCGTGGGCCATCGTGACCCCGACGTCGTCGGGGTGGATGTCGCCGGTGACGGTGCGAACGAGCCCGTTCACAGCAGCGCTCCAAGGTCGGTGAGGGTCGAACGAAGGAGTCCGGTGTCGACCGCGCGCGGCGGTTCGCGCCCGTGCGCCGCGAGCGCGGCCGCCGTCCCGGCGGCCTGTCCCATCGCCATGCACTGTCCCATCGAGCGCACGGACGCGTGTGCGTCGTGGCTCGCCGAAAGGCATCGGCCGGCGACCAGCAACCCCTCGACCTCACGAGGCAGCAGGCAGCGGTAGGGGATCGCATAGGTGCGTCCGGTCGGCTCGGCCCCTCCGCCGACGTACTCCCACCGGGTCGCGTCGCCGGCGGCATGGTCCTCGATGGGGGCACCACAACGCGCGATGCCGTCCTCGAAGTCGCGTGCCGCGAGCACGTCGTCGCGCTGGAGGACGTACTCGCCGAGCAGCCGGCGGGACTCGCGGACCCCGAGCCGGGTCGAGGTCTGGACGAGGTAGGCCGCGTCGTAGCCCGGCACCCGGTCCTGGAGGAACCGGACGTACTCCTGCACCTGCCGTCGCCCCTCGACCTCCGCTTCGGTCAGCTCCCACGGGTCGGTCGTGTCGAGGCCGTCCACCCGGGTGACGTTGGCGTGGCGGACCCCGGGCAGGCACGTCACATGGATCGAGCCCTCGACGCGAGGCAGGTCGTAGCTGCCGTCGCGCTTGGCCGCAGCCATCAGCCGGTGCAGCTCCGCGGTTGGAGCAGGGTCGTCCGCGACGCCGCCGAGCCGGAAGGTCGCCGTCGCGGGCTGGGCGGAGCGCTCCTCGGCCGGCCGTTCGAGCGACACACCGGCGCGCCAGGCCACCTCGGCGTCGCCGGTTGCGTCGATGACGACCTGCGCCTCGGCGAGGCGCGGACCGGCGCGGGTCTCGACCACCGCTCCCACCAGTCGCCGGCCACCCCCCGTGGTTGTGACGACGCCGGTGACGAGCCCGTGGAGCAGCAGCCGGGCGCCACTGTCCGCGACGAGGTCGTCCCAGACGACCTTCAGCGCCTCGGGCTCGTAGGTCACCCCGGTCCCGGCGCCGTAGGTGTTGGGTCGCTCGAAGGCCAGGCCGGCGGCGGTGAGCGCCTCGCACACCTCCCAGCCGACACCGCCGACGACGCGCTCACCGTCGGCCCCGGGTGCGTAGAAGCCGTAGAAGGTGTCGAGCACCCGCGCGCCGGTCCCTCCGAGGAAGCCGCCCGACTCGACCAGCAGCGTGTCCGCGCCGAGGCGGGCAGCGGCCACGGCCGCCGCGCACCCGGCCGAGCCGCCCCCGACCACCAGCACGTCCCCGGCCCACAACCGGGGGAGGCCGTCGACGTCCTCGGGGGAGTAGCGGACGGACGGTGGCACGGGGCCCTCCTCGGTCACAACAGCCAGCCGGCGTCGACCGGCACCACGGTGCCCGTGACGCGGCGGGCTGCGTCCGACAGCAGCCACGCGACGGCGCCGGCGACGTCGTCGGGCTCGAGCATCTGCCCGCCCAGCGGTTGCAGGCCGTCGAGGCGGTCCTGGATGTGCGGGTCGTCGGCAGCGCGGCCGGCCATCGGGGTCCGCACCAGTCCGGCAGCGACCACGTTGACCCGCACCCCGTCGGCGGCGCCCTCCCGGGCGGCCGCACGCGCGAGCGACACGAGCCCGCCCTTGCTGGCCGCGTAGGCGGCGGTGAGGAAGTCGCGGTCGGTCGTGTGTGCCAGCACCGAGCCGACGAGGACGATCGAGCCACCCCCGGCCCGACGCAGGGCCGGCAGCCCCGCGCGCAGGAGCCGGAACGCCGACTCCAGGTTGACCCGCAGCACCTCGCTCCACGCCTCGTCCGTGCAGCCGCTGATCGGGCCGTCCCCGAGCCGACGCCCCGACATCCCGACCGCGTGCACCAGCCCGTCGAGTGCTCCGAGCTGCTGCTCGGCCTCGGCAACGGCCTGTTCGGCACCACCGGGCAGCGTGATGTCGAGCCCTGGGAGCCCGGTGTCGACGTCGGGGTCACGATCGACGCCGACCACACCCGCGCCGGCCGCCGTCAGCCGCTCGACGCACGCGCGTCCGATACCACCGCCCGCCCCGGCGACGAGGACGCGGCCGGTCGGTTCGGGTGTGGGGGCGGTCACGTCCCCAGGACCTCGCGGACCCGGCGCGCGTGCTCGCGGTAGGCCGCGTCGAACAGGTCCTCGGCGACGTCGCCCACGACCGCCGAGCTCGAGATCACGGGGAGCGACACGCCGCGCTCGGCCAGCAGCTCGGCGGTCCGGACCTTGATGCAGTTCGTGATCGCGATGGCGGTCAGGGTCGATCCGGGGCCGATCGGCCCCGGGAACCCCTCGACCTCGACCAGCGCGTCGCCGGGGGGCGTCGCGAGGTCGAGCACCACGTCGGCGTGGTCGGTCAACCGTGAGCGGCCGGCTTGTTCGGGGACGGCTCCGTTCTGCGCCAGCGAGGTCACCGCCACGACCTTCAGGCCGCGCTCGCGGGCGCCCGCCGCCATCTCGACCGGCACGGCGTTCACGCCCGAGTGGCTGTAGATCATCATGACGTCGGTGGGGCGCAGCCGGAAGTTGGCCAGGATGGCCTCCGCAAGGCCCTCGGTGCGCTCGATGAACATCGCCTGCCGTTGACCGTTGGCGCCGACGACCTGGGTGTGGAAGGTCATCGACAGCTCCACGATCGGGTGGAACCCCGGGTAGGAGCCGTAACGGGGGAACATCTCCTCGACCGGCATGCGCGAATGGCCGGTCCCGAACAGGTGGACGAGGCCGTCGGCGGCGATCGCGTCGGCGCACAGCCGGCTCGTCTCCTCGATCGCGTCGGCCTGGTCGGCCACGCGGTCGAGCAGGCGCCGGGCGGGCTCGAGCCATCGGGTTGCAGTCATCGTCACGCCTTCGCTTCGGTGCTCCACAGGGCTGCGCCGACGGCACCCGCACGGTTGCCGAGCTCGGCGGCCACGACGTCGGGCGCATCGGGCAGCCGGGCGCGCCGACGCAGGACGTCCTCGATCGTGGGCCGCAACAGGTCGAGGGCCGCGGCCACTCCGCCGCCGACGACGATCCGTTCGGGCGCGAGGATCGTGCACGCGTTCGCGAGACCGCTGCCCAGTGCCCATGCGGCCCGTTCCAGCACATCGACCGCGAACGCGTCACCGGCCCGGGCGCAGGCGACGACGGTCTCGACGTCGAGCGCGGCGGGATCGCCGCCGCACGCGTCCCGCAAGGCGGTGTCGACGCCCTGGAGGACGGCGCGGGTGGCGGCCGCGACGATCGCCGGGCCGGAGGCGTAGGTCTCGACGCAGCCGTGTGAGCCGCAGCCGCACCGGGGGCCGTACGGGTCGACCGACTGGTGGCCGATCTCGCCGGCGCGGTGGCGGTGGCCGAGCTGGAGACGGCCGCCGGCGGCGACGCCACCGCCGACGCCGGTGCCGAGCGTGACGGCCACGAGGTCGTGGCATCCGCGCCCGGCGCCGAGGCGCAGCTCGGCGAGCGTGAAGGCCCGTGCATCGTTGGCCAGCGACGCCGGGACACCGAGCCGCTCGGCCACGCGGGGGCCGAGCGGGAATCCCCGCCAGTCCCCGGGGACGTTCGGGAGCAGGGTGGTGGTCCCGTCCGGCTCGTAGAGGCCGGGGATGCCGATCCCGACGGCTTCGATGGTCCCGGCGGCCTCGCCGAGCGCGACCATCTGGTCGACCACCGCCTCGCACCCGTCGGTCGGCGTGTCGACCCGTCCCTCGTCGCCGGGCCGCCCGTCCTCCAGCACGACCCACTTGATCGCGGTGCCCCCGAGGTCGATCCCGAGGACGCGCCCAGCGTGCGGGGCCCCCGACGGCCGCGCAGGCGCGCTCACGTCCGCTCCTTCTCTGCCCCTGCGACGGGATCGGCCCGGTGGTCGACGGCCCGTGGTGCCCACCGCCTCTTGCAAGGCATTCTATATGTCTATACGTTTCTACCCTAGGTGAGATTCCGCGCGGGGTGCAAGGGAGGAGAAGGTCGTGGCGTCCAACGGGCGGCTCGGGGTCGGTTTCGTCGGTAGCGGCTTCGTGGCCAATTTCCATGCCATGGGGTGGCCGGCCGTTCGCGATGCGGACATCACGGGGGTGTATAGCCGCAACGCGGCGACGGCGGGCGAGTTCGCCGACAGCTGCCGCAGGCTCGACGTCGGGGACCCGACGGTCCACACCGACGTCCGCGAGCTGGTGCGTGACCCGGCGGTCGAGGCGGTGTGGGTCACCACCCCGAACCACGTCCGCGTCGAACAGATCGAGGCCATCTGCGACGAGGTCGCCTCTGGTCGTGCCGAGCTCAAGGGCATCGCCATCGAGAAGCCGCTGGCACGCAACGTCGCCGAGGCCCGGCAGGTGCTCGCGGCGCTCGAGCAGGCCGGCGTGCCGCACGGCTACCTCGAGAACCAGATCTTCGCTCCCTCCGTCAACCGCGCCCGCGACATCGTGTGGGCGCGCGGTGCGGCCCTGGCCGGCCCGCCCTACCTGGCCCGGTGTGCCGAGGAGCACGGTGGGCCGCATCGGGGCTGGTTCTGGGACGGGCAGCACCAGGGCGGTGGCGTGCTGAACGACATGATGTGTCACAGCCTCGAGGCGGGTCGGCACCTGTTGTCCCCGCCGGACGCGGACAAGAACACCTTCCTCGTCCCGAAGGCGGTCACGGCCACCATCGCGTCGCTGAAGTGGAGCCGGCCGGCCTACGCCGACGAGCTCGCCGAGCGCTACCCCGGCGAGGTCGACTACCGCGACCGTCCCGCCGAGGACTACGCCCACGCGACCGTCACCTTCGAGACCCAGGACGGCGACATCGTGATCGCCGAGGCCACGACCTCGTGGAGCTTCGTCGGGGCGGGCCTGCGGCTGCACATGGAGCTGCTCGGCCCCGAGTACTCGATGGCGATCGACACCCTCCAGACCGACGCCAAGGTGTTCCTGTCGCGTCGCCTCCAGGGGGAGGAGGGCGAGGACCTCGTCGAGAAGCAGAACGCCGAGCAGGGACTGATGCCGGTGCTCGCGGAGGAACCGCTGGCCTATGGCTACGTCCACGAGGACCGCCACATGGCGCGCGCGTTCCTCGCCGGCGAGCGTCCCGCCGAGACCTGCCTCGACGGGCTGGCCGTCACCGAGCTGCTGATGGCCGCCTACCTGTCGGCCGAGACCGGCGAGACGGTGCACCTGCCCGAAGCGTCGCTCGGCGACTTCATCCCCCAGGTGGCCAAGGGCACCTGGGACCCCCGTTCGGTGCTCCGGCGCTGAGCGGCCACCTCGAAGGACTTCAGGCATGCAGACCGACCAGCACACCCTTGGCGCCGATGACGTCACCTACGAGCAGCTCGCCGCGACCATCGACCACTCGCTGTTGCGCCCCGACATGACTATCCAGGAGGTGCTGGAGGGTTGCGAGCTCGCGGCCCGCTACGAGGTCGCGTCGGTGTGCGTCAAGCCCGCCGACGTGCCCCGGGCGGTCGAGGCGCTGCGTGATTCGACCGTGCTGGTCGGCACCGTCATCGGCTTCCCGCACGGGGCGCACACGACGGCGATCAAGGTCGCCGAGGCGGAGCAGGCGCTCGCCGACGGCGCCACCGAGCTCGACATGGTGATCAACATCGGCTGGCTGCGGTCGGGGGAGGACCGCGCCGTCGAGGACGACATCCGGGCCGTCGTCGACGTCGGACACCGCGGGTCCGCGCTGGTGAAGGTGATCCTCGAGAACGCCTACCTCGACGACGACGAGAAGCGCCGCGGGTGCCGGCTGGCCGAGGCCGCCGGCGCCGACTTCGTCAAGACCTCGACCGGCTACGCGTCGTCGGGGGCGACGCACGACGATCTCCGCCTGATGCGGGCGGCGGTGTCGCCGTCCGTGCAGATCAAGGCGGCCGGGGGCGTCCGATCGCTCGACGGGCTGCTCGCCGTGATGGCACTCGGGGTGACCCGCATCGGCGCGACCCGCACGGCCGAGATCCTCGACGACTACCGGGCGCGCACGAGCGGCTGATCTCGCCCCATCGGCACCACGGAGGCGCCATGGCAGCGTCCGGGATCCGGGCCGGCATCGTCGGTGTGGGCTTCATCGGCGTCGCGCACGCGGAGGCACTGCGGCGCCTCGGGGTCGAGGTGGCGGGCGTGGTCGGCTCGACCCCCGAACGGACGCGCGCCAAGGCCACGCAGGCCGGGCTGCCGCACGTCCACGACGACTACGACGCGATGCTGGCCGACCCGGGCATCGACGTGGTGCACGTCGCCAGCCCGAACCACCTGCACGCCGAGCACGTGCTCGCGGCGCTGGAGGCCGGCAAGCACGTCGTGTGCGAGAAGCCGCTCGGGCTCGACGGCACCGAGACCGCACGCCTGCTGGCGGCGGCCGAGGCGAGCGGCCGCGTGCACGCGGTGTGCTTCAACGTGCGCTTCTACCCGCTGTGCCACCAGATGCGGACCATGGTCGCGTCGGGCGAGATCGGCCTGCCGAGGTTCGTGACCGGCAGCTACCTCCAGGACTGGCTGCTCGAACCGACCGACTGGAACTGGCGCGTGGACCCCGCGCAGGGTGGCCGGCTGCGCGCGGTGGCCGACATCGGCTCGCACTGGCTGGACCTGGCCCGGTTCGTGACCGGGCGGCGGGTCGTGGAGGTCATGGCCGACCTGCACACCTTCGTGCCGCTGCGGCGCCGCCCGTCGGGTCCGGTCGAGACCTTCGCGGCGGACGCGGACGGCGAGCGCGTCGAGGAGCAGGTCGCCTCCGACGACGCCGCCGCGATCCTGCTCCGATTCGAGGACGGCGGGCGCGGCTCCCTGGCCGTGTCCCAGGTGTCGGCGGGCCGCAAGAACTCGATCCAGATCGAGGTCGACGGTGACCAGTCGGCCGTGTCGTGGTCGTCGGAGGACCCCGACCGCCTGTGGATCGGCCACCGCGGCCGCCCCAACGAGATCCTGCACCGGGACGCGAGCCTCGTGGCGGCCGACGTGCAGCCCCTGATCCGCTACCCGGGTGGTCACGTCGAGGGCTTCCCCGACACCTTCCGTGCCCTGTTCGCCGCGGTCTACGCCGATGTCGACCGGGGCGCGCCGACCGTCACGCCGGCCTACCCGACCTTCGCCGACGGGCACGATGCCGTGGTCGTGACCGAAGCGGTCGCGGCGAGCGCCGACAGCCAGCAATGGGCCGCCGTCCAGCGATGATCGGGCGGGCCCGGAGACAACCACCGACCGAACGGAGCAGCTGATGCAGCTCGGACTCCTTACCGCCCCCTTCCCCGCCACGCCGCTCGAGGACGTCGCCGACTGGGCGTCGGCCAACGGCTTCTCGGCGCTGGAGGTGTGCTGCTGGCCCAGCGACACGGGCGAGACGCGCCGCTACGGCGGCATCTGCCACATCGACGTCGACGACCTGTCGGACACCCGCGCCTCCGAGATCGTCGACGACCTCGCCGGCCGCGGCATCACGATCTCGGGGCTCGGCTACTACCCGAACCCGCTGCACCCCGACCCCGCACACCGCCAGGCG
>CAZSQF010000078.1:0-10529 GCA_964608935.1 uncultured Actinomycetota bacterium
CGGCGATGAACAACGTCCTGTACCACCTGCACCCGGTGAAGGTGAAGCGCCACGGCATCAAGCTGACCTACACCTACTGCCTCGGCGGGCTCAGCTTCTTCCTGTTCGTCCTGCTGACCATCACCGGCATCTTCCTCATGTTCTTCTACACCCCGGCGGCCGGGGCCGGCCACGAGATCGCCTACGCCGACATGCGCGACATCTCGGCGTCGGTGACCTTCGGCAACCTCGTGCGCAACCTGCACCGATGGGGCGCGCACGCGATGGTGTTCACGGTCTTCCTGCACATGGCGCGGGTGTTCTACCACGGCGCGTACAAGCCTCCGCGCGAGTTCAACTGGGTCGTGGGCGTCATCCTGCTGCTGTTGACCCTGTTCCTGTCGTTCACCGGGTACCTCTTGCCGTGGGACCAGCTCGCGCTGTGGGCGGTCACGGTCGGCACCAACATGATGGGCTTCACCCCGGTCTTCGGTGACCAGGTCAAGTTCGTGCTCCTCGGGGGAGTCGAAGTCGGCCCGAGCACGCTGTTGCGGTGGTACGTCCTGCACGTGCTGTTCGTGCCCTTCATCACGGTCACCTTCCTCGCGGTCCACTTCTGGCGGATCCGCAAGGACGGCGGCATCTCGGGCCCGCTGTGATCGGAGGAGCCACGATGACGTCGACGCGTCGTGACCACCGTCGTTCCCCCCTAGCAGAGGGGGGAACGAGGCCGGCCGAACGAGGCGGCCGGCCGATGGGGGGTTGTCATGGCTGACGAGGTCCAGATCGATCAGGAGGTCTACGACCGCCTGATCGCCGAGGGCAAGTCCGAGCGGATCGCCCGGGCCAAGGCGAAGGCGGCCTCGGTCCGCAAGTCCAAGATCGACGAGGGCCAGACGCTGGGTCCCAAGCCCGCCGAGGAGGCCGAGAAGGCGCTCGAGGAGTTCCGTGAGTCGCGTGCCGGCGAAGGGGCGGTCGCGACCCAGGCGGCGCCCGCCGAGGCCGGCAGCGGCGGTGGCCGCCTCACCCCCGAGGAGCGGGCCGCCCGCGTGTCGGCATCGCTCGGCAACGGTGGCGAGCCGGCCTCGATGGGCGTCCCGGCCTCGAGCGAGCACACGCATCGGCTGCTCGCCCTCGTCCCGCCGGCCGGCATCCAGCAGGTGCAGTCCAAGCAGCAGGACAAGGTCTATGTGTGGCCGCACCTGCTGCTGGTGGAGTTCGTGTCCCTGCTGGCCATGGGGGCGATCCTGCTGGTGGCGTCGTTCTTTCTCGACGCGCCGCTCGGGTCGCTGGCCAACCCGAACGAGGTGCCGTCGATCAACAAGGCCCCCTGGTACTTCATGGGGCTCCAGGAGCTCCTGCGCTACTTCCACCCCATGATCGCCGGCGTAACGCTGCCCGGCGTGGTCATCGTGGGCCTGATGGCGATCCCCTACATCGACAAGAACCCGTCGGCACGGCCCGAGAACCGCAAGATGGCCAACATGGCGTTCACGTTCTTCGTGGTGTTCTGGAGCGTGCTGGTCATGGTCGGCTCGTTCATGCGCGGCCCCGGCTACGAGTGGGTGTGGCCGTGGGTCGAAGGGCTCGGGTTCACCCTGTAGCACCCCGTGGAGGGAGTCTGACGTGGCTGACGAGACGAGCAGGCGCCGCCCCGACCTGAAGCCGGTCGAGCGGCGCACGTTCCTGCGCTACAGCCTGATCGGGGCGACCACGGCCGGGCTCGGGGGCTTCGCGCTGGCGTCGCTGGACTTCCTGTGGCCGCGGCCCGGGGACGAGCTCACCGGCGAGGTCGCGCTCGGTGACGCGAACGAGCTCGCGAACGAGATCGAGTCCGAGCGCGCGCCCCGGCGCATCCCCGAGGCAGGCGTGTCGATCCTGCTGTGGGATCCCAGCGTGTCCGGCGCCGAGCGCAACTACGGCGACGACCACCGCGCCGTGCTGTCCGACACGACCGCGCTGATGGCGGTCAACACCGCCTCGTGTCCGCATCTGGGCTGCGCCGTGCCGTGGTGCCAGACCTCGCAGTGGTTCGAGTGCCCGTGCCACGGGTCGCGCTACAACCGCTGGGGCGAATGGACCGGCGGGCCCGCGCCACGCGGGCTCGATCGCTACGGGTCGTGGATCGACGAAGACACCGGGCAGTTCGTGGTGGATCTCAGCGACCCACTCACCGGCCCGGCACGGACGGCCAATGCTCTCGAGCAGAACCAAGAGGGCCCGTCCTGCGTCGACGTCTGATGTCCGGAGCATCTGATGCCTGACCCGTTCCTGCTCGCGGAGGCCGGTGGTGGTGCCGGCGTGCCCATCATCATCCTGTTGGTGGCTCTCGCCGGCTTCGCCGTGGCCTACTTCGTGGTGGGACCGGGCCGTCGCAAGGGGCCGCGGCGCCGCGGCGACATCCCGCTGTCGATGCGCCCCGCCCATTCCGACGAGGAGCTCGAGACCCGCGGGCTGGAGCGGGCGATGTCGTGGGCCGTCGCCTTCGCGGTGTTCAGCGCGCTGTTCATCCCGCTGTACTGGCTGATCGAGCCGACCCGGATCAACCAGCGCGTGGACGAGTTCTACGAGCAGGACGTCCAGGCCGGTCGCGCGCTGTTCGCGGAGGCGTGTGCCGCGTGCCACGGCGCCAACCTCGAAGGCGGGTCCGCGCCGCATCCCGACGCCGACATCGACACCCCCTGGCCGGCGCCGGCGCTGGACAACATCGTCGCGCGCTACCAGGACAGCGAGATCGTCGACGACGTGGTCGAGTACATGGATCTCACGATCCGCCATGGCCGCCCGGGCACGCCGATGCCCGCGTTCAGCGTCGGTCAGGGCGGCCAGTACTCCGACCAGCAGATCAACGCGATGATCGCCTACATCCTGTCGGTCCAGACCGGTGAGCTGCCCGAGGCGCAGGCGTTCGTCGGCGCCTCGGAGGAGGACGTGTTCGCGGCGAACTGCGCCCGCTGCCACGGTCCCCAGGCGCAGGGCTACGTCGGTCCGCAGCTGGTCAACGTGTTCGAGCGCTACGGCTGGGACCCCGACGACCCCGACTCGCTGGCGGCGGCCCGTGCCGCGATCCGTCAGACGATCGAGCAGGGGCGGAACGTGGCCGGCAAGGCGCCGATGCCCCCGTTCGAGCAGGTGCTGACCGACGAGGCGATCACCGCCGTCGTCGATCACCTCGAATCGATCCAGGAGACCGGTGGGCCGCGCTTCGGGCAGCTCGGCGGGGACCCGAGCCCGGCGGAGGACGACGGATGAGTGACCACCACGCCCCGGGGCGGGCGCGAAGGGGAGTGACATGAACGAGGTGCTGTTCCTCGCCGTCGAGGAGGCGATCCCCGCCGGCCACCCGGCCGCGGCCCTTGCGGTGCCGCTCGGGCTGCTGTTCTTCTCCGGCTCGATCGTCCTGCTGCTGTGGTCGAACTACGGCATCAAGAAGGGCGTCGCGGTCTACGGCACGGCGTTCTTCGGCTTCGGTGTGCTGATCGGCATCTTCTGGTGGCTCGGTGGTCCGGGCATCCCGACCGGCCTCGGCGTCACCCACCTGCCGGGGCAGTCCAACGACCACTATCAGGAACGCTGGTTCGGGTTCGAGCCCGGGTCCCCACGTGATGCGTTCTTCCCCGGCACCGAGGACGTGTCCGGCTTCGTGCCGGTCGAGGAGTTCGCCGGCGTCGCCCACCTCCCCGAGGAGGACCAGTTCGCCGACCCGGCCTACGCCTCGCTGTCGGGCAGCGTCGGCCAGGCCACCGATCGGATGCAGGAGCAGTTCCTGCCCGTCGACGACAACGGCGTGGCCCAGATCGGCGTGAACCGCCGGCAGGCCTACGAGGAGGACGCGCGCGCCGGCCAGCCCGAGGACTCGCGCCGCGGCACGCCGTTCTTCACCGCGGAGCCGGTCGAGGATCCGCGGCTCGGGGTCGATCCCGAGACCGGTGTCCGGCTCGTGACGGTCGAGTTCCAGGCCTACGCCAACTTCGTCGACGACGACGGGGTGCCCTTCGACCCCGTCCCGGTCGGTGAACCGACCCGGTGGTTCGCGTTCTTCGACCCCGGAGCCGTGTGGCTGCCGGCCGCGCTGTGGACGGGCGTCTCGCTGCTGCTGTTCGTGCTGAGCCTGTTCTGGCTCGACCGCCTGGAGCAGCGCGACAAGCGCCTGCGCTCCGACGAGGTCGAGGAGCCCGAGGACCTCAAGGTCCCGATCGCGCAGTAGTCCCGGCCGGGTTGGCACCCCGCTGCCGCGCCGGGCACCCTGGCGGCTCCCGTCGTGAGGTCAGCCCCGTGCCGTCCGTTCGGGTCGTCGTCCTGGTCGGTCTGGCGCTCGCCGTCGTCGCCTGCGGCCGCTCCGATGCGTCCGCCGCCTGCGACGAACCCCTGCCCGGTGTGCGCAGCGGTCTGTGTCCCACGCCGGCGGACGAGCGCGACCCCGCCCCGGTCGAAGCGGTCCCCGTCCTCGGCGAGGACGGGGCGACCCTGTCGCTCGCGGACTACCGGGGTCGGGTCGTGGTGGTCAACTTCTGGGCGTCGTGGTGCGGGCCGTGCCGGACCGAGCAGCCCGACCTGAACGAGGCGGCCGACGCCCTGCCCGACGACGAGGTGGCGTTCCTCGGTGTCAACATCGAGGATGCCGAGACCAACGCCCTGGCCCACGTGCGCGAGTTCGGCATCCCCTACCCGCACCTGTACGACCCCAGCAACGAGTACGCGGCCAGGTTCGGCGGGATCGGGCCGCGTACCATCCCCTCGACGATCATCGTGGACGCGGCGGGCCGTGTCGCCGTCCGCATCCACGGCGTCACCGACGCAACCGAGGTCACGGTCCTGGCCGACGCGGTCGCGGCCGCAGAGGAGTAGGCGGTGGCCGAGACGATCCGGACCCTGATCCTCGACGGCAACGTGCTCGTCGGGGCCACGATCGCGTTCGCGGCCGGTCTCGTGTCGTTCGCCAGCCCGTGCGTGCTGCCGCTGGTCCCCGGCTACCTGTCCTACATGACCGGGCTGTCGGGGCAGGACCTGACGTCGGGCGGGGCGCGGGCGCGCGGCCGGGTGTTCGCCGGCTCGCTGCTGTTCGTGGTCGGCTTCGCGGTCCCCTTCGTGATGCTCGGGTTCGCCGTCGGTGCGCTCAACTTCCTCGACCGGTCCCTCGGTGCGCGCATCGTCATGGGCGGGATCGTCGCCGTGCTCGGGCTGCTGATGGCCTCCGGGCGCCTGATGCGTGAGGTCCGCGTCAGCAAGGTCGCCCCGACGGGAGGGCTCGCCAGCGCGCCGGCCCTGGGATTCGTGTTCGGCGTCGGCTGGACGCCGTGCCTCGGTCCCGCTGCCGGCGCGATCCTGACCCTCTCCGCCGGGGTCTCGGGCGGGGTCTCGTGGCGGGGCGCGTTTCTCGGCTTCCTGTACGCGCTCGGGCTCGGCCTGCCGTTCGTGCTGTTCGGGCTGCTGTTCCGCCACCTGTCGGGGACCCTCGACGTGCTCCGGCGCAACGCGCGCGGGCTCCAGATCGCCGGCGGCCTCTTGCTCGCGGTGGTCGGCGTGTCGATCATCACGGGCCTGTGGGACCAGTTCATCTTCCTTCTGCGCCCGATGATCCGGGGCTTCGAACCCCCGATCTGACCCGCCACCTCGAGGCCCCACTCCCGCTCCCGCCTCCGGGCCGGAGGGTGGGACGCTGGCGGTCGCCCGGTACCTTCACCGCGTGAGCCGTCGCGACTCCACCGCTCCCCCCGAGGCCAACCCCGACGTCCGGCGCCCACGGCGAGGCGAGCCGTCGGGGCCCCTGCGCTTCGTGTGGGACTCCACCGTCATGGGATGGCGGTGGCTGGTCCGCATGCGCACGGCGCTGTACCTGCTCGCGCTCGTGGGCGTTGCCACGCTGGTCGCCACGGTGGTGCCGCAGGAGCCCAACGTGCCCGGCACCGTGGCGGACTGGCGCAGCGGCGACGCCGGCCCCGGCACCGCCGTGAGCTGGCTCATCGACCTCGTCGGCGGCTACGACGTCTACGGCTCACCGGCCTTCCTCGCGTTGCTGCTCCTGCTGTTCCTCAGCCTCACCGCCTGCCTCATCCCCCGCATCCGGGCGTGGGTGCGGCTCGTCCGTCGCAGCCGCCCGCCGCTCACGCGCTCGCCGGCGAGCCACGACCACCTCACCGAGCTCGCGACCCGACGCCCCCCCGACGAGGTCCATGCCCTCGCCCACGACGTGCTCGCGGGCTCGCGATGGCGCGTGCGGACGGAGGACGCTGCGCCCGCCGGCGCCGGAGCCCCGGGACCTCCCCCGCAGGTCGCGGCGGAGAAGGGGTTGTGGAGCCGCGAGGGCGGCAGCCTGCTGTTCCACGTCAGCTTCTACGTGCTGCTCGCCGCCGTGGTGTTCGGCGCGCTGTTCGGCTTCGAGGGCCAGCGTGCCGTCGTCGAGGGCGAGTCGTTCGCCGACACGCCCGTGTCGTACTGGACCTACGGACCGGGGCGCTGGTTCGAGGACGGCGACCACGCGGGTTGGACGCTCGCGCTCGAGGACTTCGAGGTCGACTGGGTCCGCGACCCGGGTGCCCCGGGCGCCGGCCAGCCCACCACGTTCCGGTCGCAGGTCACGGTCACGCGCGCGGACGGCGACCGCCTCCAGACCGTGATCGAGGGCAACCGCCCGCTGACCGTCGACGGGATGAAGATCCACCAGCTCGACTGGGGCTACGCGCCACGCGTGCAGGTCGAGGTCGACGGCGAGGTGCTCCACGACCGCCCCTTGACCGCGCAGGTCACTGACACCGGGTTCTTCCGGGCGGCGGTCAAGGTCCCCTCCGCCGATCCGGACGTCGGGCTCGACGCCTGGCTGGTCCCGTTCGCCCCCGACAGCGAGGACGGACCCATCTTCACCGGCGCGCCGTGGGACGACGCCCCGCTGCTGGTCGTCGAGCACTTCCGGGGTGACCTCCAGATCGGCCGGACCCAGCAGACGATCAACCAGCTCGACACCTCCCGACTCGAATCGGGCGGCGGCGCGCTCCTGCGGCTCGGCGACGAGGTCGAGATGGCCGACGGGGTGGTCATCCGGTTCACCGAGCTCGACCGGTGGGTCGGCTTCCAGGTGTCGCGGCGTCCCCAGCTGCCGTGGCTGCTCCTGGCCGGCGGCCTGCTGCTCGCGGGGCTCGTCCCCGCCTTGTACGCCTACCGCCGGCGCCTGTGGGTCCTGGCGGTGCGCGACAACGGGCGCGGACGTACGCTCGTGACCGTCGCCGGCCGGGCGTTCCAGCGCCCCCAGGCCTTCGCCGACGAGTACGAGCGCGTGACACGGCGACTGGCCGCGGCGATCGGGGCCGAGCCCGACCGGGCCGGGCGCGAGGACCCGACCGACGACCCGTCCGATCCGGCGCCGGCCGGCGCTCCCTCCGAGGTGGTGCGGTGATGAGCGAAGCACAGCTGGCCGAGCTGGCCCGACTGCTCTACTCGCCGACGACGCTGCTGCTGTACGGCGCCGCCGCGTTCCTGTACTTCTACGCGCTGACCACCAGGGCGGGCCGTCGCACGGACGGCGTCGTCCGGGGGCGCCGGGCCGAGCGGCTCGGGCTCGTGGTCGCCGGGCTCGGTGTGACCGCCCACGTCGGGCACGAGGTCGTCCGCGGCCTGGCCCAGGGCCGGTTGCCGCTCGGCAACATGTTCGAGTTCACCTCGCTGATGGCGCTCGCGGGCGTCGCCACCGGGCTCATCTACCTCCAGTTCGTGCGCAAGCGGCCCGAGCTCAACGGGTTCGTGCTGATGGCCGGCACGCTCGTCCTCGCGTCCGCGCTGCTCGTGTACGCCGAGCCCGGGCCGCTGATGCCGATCCTCGACACGTGGTGGCGTTCGTTCCACGTGACCGTGATCGTCATCGCGGCGGGGATCTTCACCGCCGGGTTCGTGTTCAACGCCCTCCACCTCCTGCGGGACACCGCCGAGGCCCGCGTGGCCGCGGCCGGGACCGCCAGCAGCGCCTCGGGGTCGACCGTCGGGGCGGCCTACCTCGAGGACCTGCGTGGTCGTGACGGCCGTGCCGACGCCGAGGAGCCCGGGGACACCGACGAGGGACTCGCCGAGCACCTCGCGGAGCGCGTCGCCCCCGACGAGGACGTCGAGGCCGACCGCGACCACGACGCGGAGTACCGGGACGCGCTGCGGCGGGCGATCTCGCCGACCCGGCTCGCGATCGGGACCTTCCTCGGGGCCTCGACGGTGTCGTGGGTGTTCCTCGCCACGCCGACGCTCGACCTCGCCACCGGCGTCGTGCAGTTCCTGGTGGTCAACTCCGCGCTCGTCGCGGCGGCCCTGGTGGCGCGCTGGTTCGTGCCCTTCCTGCCTCCCGCCGCAACGCTGGACGGCCTGGCCTACCGCACGATCGCGCTCGGGTTCGTGGCCTGGACCTTCGGTGTCATCGCGGGAGCGATGTGGGCCGAGCAGAGCTGGGGGAGGTTCTGGGGCTGGGACCCGAAGGAGACCGCGTCGTTTTTGACGTGGGTGGCCTACGCGGCCTACCTGCACGCCCGCGCGACCAAGGGGACCCGGGGCCGCGGCGCCGGCTGGATCGGGATCCTCGCCTTCGCGGTGCTGATGTTCACCTACTACGCGGTGAACCTGGTGTTCGTCGGGCTGCACTCCTACGCGGGCCTGTAGGCGGCCCGAGCCTCACCCCTCCACCAGGCGCCGCAACCGATCCCGCGTGACCTTGCCCATCTCGTCCCGGGGCAGCGATTCCCCCACGACGAGGTCGCGCGGTGCGACCGGGGCCGGATGCCGGGCTCGCACGTGTGCGCGCAGCTCGTCGAGGCCCGGCGGGGCACCGGGTCGGCTCGGCACGATCACGGCGACGACCACCTCGCCCCACACGGGGTCGGGTCGGCCTGCGACGGCGGCGTCCAGGACGCCCGGATGGGAACACAGCGTGTCGACGACGGCGGCCGCCGGGACGTTCTCGCCACCGCTGACGATGACGTCATCGATCCGCCCGGCCACCTCGAGGCGTCCCCCGGCGATCCGGCCCAGGTCGCTGGTCGTCAACCAGCCGTCGTCCGCGACGACGGGGGTGAGCGACCCGTCCGGCTGGCGGTACCCGTCGGCGAGGACCGGGCCCCGGACGCGGATCCGGCGCTTCCGGTCGACCCTCACCTCGACACCGTCCAGGGGATGCCCGTCGTACACGCACCCGCCACACGTCTCGGTCATCCCGTAGGACACCACGACGTGGACGCCCCGCCGGCGTGCCTCCGACAGCAGCGCGTGGTCCGGGCGGGCGCCGCCGAGCAGGATGGTGCGGAAGCGGGACAGGTCCACCTGCGCGTCGAACAGGCGCACCAGCTGGGTCGGGACCAGGGACACGTGCTCGGCGGGGCTGGCCGCGACGGCCTCCGGCGAGAACCGGTCGACCACGACGGGCGCGGCCCCGAGGTGGCGTGCCCGCAGGAGGACCTGGACGCCGGCGACGTGGTGGACCGGCAGCGCCAGCAGCCAGCGATCGCCCGGCTCGCACCCGAGGCGGGACAGGCTCGCGACGATCGATGCCGCGAGCGAGCGGTGCGACAGCACCACGCCCTTGGCGGCGCCGGTCGAACCGGATGTCGCCACGACGAGCGCGGTGCCGTCGGCCACCGGTGGGGCGTCGCCGAGCTCCTCCCGGACGGTCCCGCCCCCGGTCGTCGCGGTCTCCACCACCGCCGGCCGCAGGGCCTCGATCGTCGAGGTCACTGCCTCGTCCGGTGCGTCCACGGGCAGCGGCAGCACGGCGTCGCCCGCGGCCCACGCCCGGTGCAGGGCCGGGTCGAACTGCGACGGCGGCAGCCGGAGGGCGACGAGCTGGCCGGACAACTCTGCCTCGAAACATCCCGGGGAGGATCCAGGTCGGGGCCCGCCGGGAGACGGCGTGACAGGCCCGGTTGGTAGCGTACGTCCGCCGACCGGGGGCAGGAGGCCCGACGTGGTGTCCGAGCTGTTCGACCCCGACCGCTGGCGTGCGGTCGCGGGCTTCGACGACCTCACCGACGTCACCTACCACCGCGCCGTCGACCACGGCACCGTGCGCGTCGCCTTCGACCGGCCCGACGTCCGCAACGCCTTCCGGCCACACACGGTCGACGAGCTCTACCGCGTGCTCGACCACGCCCGCGCCACCTCCGACGTCGGGTGCGTGCTGCTCACCGGCAACGGCCCGTCGGCGAAGGACGGCGGGTGGGCGTTCTGCTCGGGGGGCGACCAGCGCGTCCGCGGCCGCGACGGCTACCGCTACGCCTCGGACGACGCCGACGCCATCGACCCGTCGCGATCCGGGCGCCTGCACATCCTCGAGGTGCAACGCCTCATCCGGTTCATGCCCAAGGTGGTCATCTGCGTCGTCCCGGGCTGGGCGGCGGGCGGCGGCCACTCCCTCCACGTCGTGTGCGACCTCACCATCGCCAGCCGGGAGCACGCCCGGTTCAAGCAGACCGACCTCGACGTCGCGTCCTTCGACGGCGGCTTCGGCTCCGCCTACCTCGCCAAGCAGGTGGGCCAGAAGTTCGCGCGCGAGATCTTCTTCCTCGGTGGCGAGTACTCCGCCGACG
>CAZSQF010000079.1:0-10509 GCA_964608935.1 uncultured Actinomycetota bacterium
CCCGCCGTCGGCCAGCGACATCGCCAGCACCCGCTCGCCCGGGGCGACGGCCGCGAAGTAGGCGGCGATGTTGGCGCTGGCGCCCGAGTGGGGCTGCACGTTGGCGTGCTCGGCGCCGAACAGCTGCTTGGCCCGGTCGATGGCGAGCTGCTCGAGCGGGTCGACCGCCTCGTCACAGCCGCCGTAGTAGCGCCGTCCGGGATACCCCTCGGCGTACTTGTTGGTGAGCACCGAGCCCTGGGCGGCGAGCACGGCCGGCGAGGCGAAGTTCTCGCTCGCGATGAGCTGGAGCTTCGACCGCTGGCGGTCGAGCTCGGTGAGCAGCCCGTCGGCGACCTCGGGGTCGGCGGTGCGCAGCTCGTCGAAGTCTGGGCCCCAGAACGTGCTCACGCTTGTCCTTTTCGTAGGTGGCGGATCCGCCGAGACATCGCGCCAGACTACCCCTGTCGACCTCCGGCGTCCTGGCCTGGAGGGCTCACCCGGACAAAAGAGCCCATGGCCGTCACGGTCCCGAGGGTCTCTCGGGATCCTCGAGCAGGGCCGCCTCGGTCGGGTCGAGCTCACCGCGGACCACCGCGAGCACCCGGTCGGCGTGGAGCGGCCCCTCGCGGAGGATGTGCGGTTCCCGCCGGGTCACGTCCACGATCGTCGACGGTCGACCCGCACGCGGGCCGTCGTCGAGATAGACGGCGACGCGGTCGCGGAGCTGGTCCTGCGCATCCCGTGCCGTGACGACGGGGGCCTGGCCGGCCCGGTTCGCGGCAGTGACCGCCAACGGCCCGACCTCGCGGATCACTTCGAGGGCGACGTCGTCCAGCGGCATGCGCACCGCCACCGTCCCCTGGGCCTCCCCGAGATCCCACCGCAGGTTCGGCTCGGCCGGGATCACGATCGTCAGCGGCCCCGGCCAGTAGGCCGCCACCAGCCGCTCCACCGCCTCGGGGACGATCGTGGTCAGGCCCGCCAGCTGCTTCGGAGAGCGCACGAGGACCGGCAGCGGCACCTGGCGGCCACGCCCCTTGGCGGCCAGCACCTGGAGTGGACCTGCCGCGTCGAAGGCGTCGGCGGCCAGCCCGTAGGTCGTGTCGGTCGGTAGCACCACGATCTCGCCGGCCCGCAGCGCCTCCGCGGCGCGCCGGACCCCGTCCTCACGGCCCGCATCGGAGACATCGACGATCTCGGCCACGTGGAAGGCTCCCTCGCCCGGCGGGTGCCACCCAACGCTACCCCTGACGGGACGCCACGACGGCGCGCGCGGCACCGGTCAGGTCGGACTCGATCCGGACGGCGTCCAGGCCCGCCCCCATCGCGGCCGCCCGTGCGTCGTCGGCCCGGCGCTCGTCGATCTCGATGACGACGGTCCCCCCGGGGGCCAGCCACCGGGCCGACGCCGCCAGCAGGGCGTCGACGATCTCGTGGCCGTCGACGCCCCCGACGAGCGTCGCCTCGGGATCGTGGTCGCGGACCTCCGGCTCCCAGCTGGTCCGGTCCGAGGCCGGCAGGTAGGGCGGGTTCGCGACGAGCACACCGATGCGGCCGGCGAGCGATGGATCCAGCGCCGCGACCAGGTCTCCGACGCGCACGTCGACCGTGGCGCCGGGTGCGAGCCCGGGGACACCGGCACGACCGTCGAGGACGCGATCCAGGTTGCGGCGGGCGGTCGTCACCGCCACCGGGTCGACGTCGCTGGCCACGACCTGGGCTCCCGGGACCTCCACGGCCACCGACAGCCCGATCGCACCCGTGCCACAGCAGGGCTCGACGACCCGCGGCCGGTCGTGGTCGCGCGCGGCAGCGATCGCCAGGCCCGCGACGATCTCGGTCTCCGGGCGGGGGATGAACACCCCCGGGTCGCACACCACCTCGAGGTGCCGGAACCAGGTGTGGCCGATCACGAGCTGGAGCGGCTCGCGCCGGCAGCGCCGTTCGACCAGCTGCTCGAGCCGACGCTCGCGGGACGCGTCGGCCGCATGGCTGCGGACCACGTGATCGATCAGCACACGCGCGTCGGCCTCAGGACTGCCCACGCCGGCGTCCGCCAACCGCCGGGCCACCCGACGAACGCGGTCCTCGTGACCAGCGTCCACCGCCGTCACGTCCCGGCATCCGCGTCGTCGAGCATGGCGAGCCGGGCTTCGCGTTCGGCCTGCCGGAGCGCGCCCACGACCGCCTCGAGCTCGCCGGAGAGCACCTCGTCGAGGTTGTGGACCGTCAGCCCGATGCGGTGGTCGGTGACCCGGCTCTGCGGGAAGTTGTAGGTCCGGATCTTTTCGGAGCGGTCGCCGGTGCCGATCTGGCCCTTGCGCGCATCGGCGCGCTCCTGGGCCTGCCGTTCCTGCTCGGCCTGGAGCAGCCGCGCCCGCAGGATGCGCATCGCCTTGTCGCGATTCTGGTGCTGGGACTTCTCGTCCTGGCAGGCGACGACGATGCCGGTGGGCAGGTGGGTGATCCGCACGGCCGAGTCGGTGGTGTTGACGCTCTGACCCCCGGGGCCCGACGAGCGATAGACGTCGACCCGCAGGTCGTTTTGATCCACGTCGACGTCGACCTCCTCGGCCGCGGGCAGGACCGCGACGGAGGCCGTCGAGGTGTGGATCCGTCCCTGCGATTCGGTGACGGGGACCCGCTGCACACGGTGGACCCCGGATTCGTGCTTGAGGTGGGCGTAGGCGGCCCGGCCGACGATCTCGAGGATCGCCTCCTTCACTCCGCCGATGCCCTGCGACGATTCGGACAGCACGCGCGCCTGCCAGCCCTGTCGTTCGGCGTAGCGGCGGTACATCTGCGCGAGCTCGCCGGCGAACAGGCCCGCTTCGTCCCCGCCGGCGGCCGCCCGGATCTCGACGATGACGTCGCGGTCGTCGTGGGGATCGCTCGGCACGAGCAGCAGGCGCAGCTGCTCCTCGATCTCGCGCCGGCGCGCCTCGAGCTGGTCGATGTCCCCGCCGAGCAGGGCCGCGTCCTCGCCCTCCGCGTCCGTGGCCATCTCACGCGCGGCCTCGAGGTCGTCCCGGACGAGACACCATTCCCGGTACGCCTTGACGAGCTCGTCGAGCTCGGCGTGCTGCTTGGCGAGCTCGGTGTAGCGGGCACCGTCCGAGGCGACCTCGGGGTCGGCGAGCTGGGCCTCGAGGTCGCGGTGGCGCGCCTCGAGCTGGTCGAGCTTGTCGTACACGGTGCTGCCTCTGGACGGGGGACGTGGCGAACGGTCCGACGACGGGGCGCGGGCCCGTCGTCGCGACGCGCCGCTAGGCCCCGTCGTGACGATCGGTGGTCGGCTCGTCGACACGCACGTCGGCGGCGGTCAGCTCGACATCGAGCCCGTGCGAGGCCAGCCTCACCGGGCTGTCCAGGGTGAGGGGAACACGCCCCTCCCGCTGGTCAGCCGGCACGACCGCCTCGAACGCGCGGATCGCCACCTCGATCTGGTCGGCGGTGGGCTGCTTGGTCGTGATGAGCTGCAGCCACAGTCCCGGCTTCATGATCGCCCGCACGAGCAGGTTGTCACCCCTCCGGGCGCCGAGCCGCAGCCCCTCGTAGGCGAGGCCCGCGACGACCGGCAGCAGCACGATCCGAAGCACCACGTGGTAGACGACGGCCCCGAACCACCCGATGCCGGCGGGCGGCGGGACGAGCAGGCCACCGACCGTGTAGACCACGATGGCCAGCAGCATGACCATGATGAGGAAGTTGGTGCCGCACCGCACGTGCAGCGTCGAGTACCGGTCGACGTTCTCCGACTCGAGCACCTCGTCGTGCTCCCACGCCGCGATCGTCTTGTGCTCGGCGCCGTGGTACTGGAACACGCGCCGGATGTCGGCGATCAGCGAGATCGACCACAGGTAGGCGAGAAAGATCACGATCCGGGCCGCCGACTCCACCAGGTGGAACCACACCCCGTCGCCCATGACGTGGCCGATGAGCGCGTCGATGCCCTTGGTTCCCGCCGAGGGCAGGAAGATGAAGATCCCGATGAACACGGCCAGTGCCAACAGCAGCGACGCGCCGACGGCCCCGCGGGAGAGGTCGTCGCGTTCGTCCTCGGGGACGGCCTGTGTCGCCGAGATGCCCAGTGCCCGCATGCCGATCGACAGCGAGTCGACCAGCGCGTAGCAGCCCCGGATCATCGGCTTCTTGAGGACCGGGCGTCGGGACGCGAGGTCGGACACCGGATGGCATTCGAGCCAGATCTCGCCGTCCGGCCGGCGGACGGCGACCGCCCAGCGGTCGGCGCCGCGCATCATGACCCCCTCCATGACGGCCTGGCCCCCGTAGTAGTGGGGCGCCATCTCCATCGGATCGAGGTCGGATTGCGGTGTCTGCTGGGCTCCAGCGGGCTCGTCAGCCACGTCGCGGTTCCGATCGGATCGGCTCTTGGCCCACATACGGGCCCACATCGTGTACCCGGTGGCCACGGAAGGTCGGCGTCGGGCCGGCACGTGTGGGCCGACGGTGGACCCGCCGCGAGGGTACTGGGCCCACGGGCCGACAGCGTCAGGCCGCGGCGCCCCGCCGGTGCGTCGCCTCGCCTGCTGGGCTCGTGGAACTTCACCGACTCGGCCCTGCCCTCCAGCGCGACCGGTCCCGCCCGGGTTCGGGTCGGCAACCGGGGCCGTGCAATTCTCGAGGAGCGCCGCGAGACGGCGATCGCGCGGTATCCGCTCAGGCCGGCGAACGATGGCGGTGGTTCACTAGAACTGTGGGCATGGGCCTCCATCGTGGGACCTCACCAAGGATCCTCCTGACAATCGCGGGTCGGGAGGTCGAGGACCGGTCGGGAGTCCGGTCCTCGACACGTCCGTGACAACGGGATCCCGGCGTGGTCGACACCATCCCGACGGTGACTCCCTACGCGAGGCTTCCGTGACGACGGTCGCTGACCTGTGTCAGCTGGGCTGCCGCAGGGTCAGCGGGCCGTCACGACGCAAGGGAGATGCGCCATGCTCGCTAGGAAACGGACACGTCCCGCGCTGTCGATAGCGCTGGTTCTCATGCTCGCCGCGGCACTGCCCGCCTACGGACACCCCGACGACGGATCCGGAGACGGCCACGAGCTCACCGAGGAGTTCCTGGACGCCCGCGACCGCACATCGCACCTGACCACCTCCGACGACCTGCACGTGATCAGCGAGGGCCCCTCCGCCAAGGTCATCAAGAACCTCGAGGTGGCCGGTCGCGGCCAGCGGTTGGAACCCGGCGCCACCACGGACGTCTGGGCGCACAACCGGTTCGCCTACACGGGCACGTTCAACAACCCGTGCGGTGGCGAAGAGGGTGGTGGCGTCTGGATCTGGGACGTCCGCAACAAGAACAAGCCGTCCTTCGTCGGGATCATCGACTCCCCGACCGGGAGCCGGTCCAACGACGTCAAGGTCGACACGATGAACTCCGGCGACATTCTCGTCCACTCGAACGAGCCGTGCGCCGGCGGACCGGGCGGCTTCGAGATCTACGACGTCGACGACCCGCGGAATCCCGAGCACCTGGCCTCGGTGCGGATCGACGAGCTCAACGAGATCACCCCGTTCTTCTTCCTGCCCGGCACACTGGAGGACGTGGGCGTGCACAACCTGTTCCTCTTCACCCAGGGCGAACGCGACTACGTGTCCGCGGTGAGCGAGGGCGTGTTCCACAACTTCCGCACCTACGACATCACCGATCCCTCCAACCCCGAGCTCGTGAATGCCTGGGGCGCGGAAGAGCTGTTCGACCCGGGTGTCGGCGGCACGACGCTCGAGACCGATCCGACCGGGGAGCGGACGCTCGATGCGGTCCTCTGGCTGCTAGACGGATTCGGGTCCTCGGCAAACCGCTTCCTCCACGACATCACCGTCGACGAGTCGGGCACCCAGGCCTACCTCAGCAACTGGGATGCCGGGCTCGTGCTGCTCGACCTCAGCGCCATCGGCGACCCACAGGTCGTCTCGGTGGCGCTCAACCCGGAGGAAGGCTCGCTCGACGGTGAGGTCAACAGCCACGCGGCCTGGCCGAGCGAGGACGGGTCCATCGTGGTCGAGACCGAGGAGGACTTCTCCGCATGGGTCACGGTCCAGCCGCCCGGCAATCTCACCTTCGGCGAGGGCGACCCGGCCGCTCCGTTGCCCGGCACGGCAGTCGCAACAGTCACCGGCGACGACTTCGAGGGCAGCCAGACCGGCAACGCCGGCACGGTCGCCGCCGACTCGCTCGAGGTGACCTCGGGACCGCTGGCCGGCAACACCTATCCCGCGATCGAGCTGGCCGGCGACCAGCCGAAGTTCGGCGACGTCGGACCGGTCAGCGGCGACATCGTGTGGATCGGCCAGGCCTGTGACGGCGACCCGATCCTCAACGAAGGAGCGATCGTCGACGGCGGCATCGCGATCGTCCGACGCGGCGTCTGCACGTTCCGCGAGAAGAACTTCAACGCGGCCGCCGCCGGCGCCGACGCGATCGTGATCGCCAACAACCTCACGGACAACACCCCGTGGGGCGGCGTGCGGATCTGGGACTACTCCGACCCGGCCAACCCGGTGCTGGCCTCGACGTTCGACACCGTGTGCAGTGCCGCGAGCGACCCCTTCGAGGCGGGCTGTGACCCGTTCGGGACCTACTCGGTCCACAACGTGGTCGTCGAGACCACCGGCAACAAGGTCAAGGCCTACATCTCCTGGTACTTCGACGGGATGCTGGTCCTCGAGGTGACCGACCCCTACAACCCGGTCGAGGTTGCGCGGTTCTTCGACAACTCGCCGGAGTTCCTGGAAGCCAACGGCGGACAGCCGCATGACTTCTGGGGCGTGTGGAAGGAGCCCAACCAGCCCTGGATCTACGGATCCGACCGAAACGGCGGTCTGTACGTCTTCAGGGAGCAGGGCTCTGGCTCGGGCTGATCGACGACGCACCTGCCGGTAGGCGTGGGGGCGGCCCTCGGGCCGCCCCCACGCCGTTCGATCATCGTTTGCCTAGGGCAGTGTGAACTCCTGGGTCTGCGGGTTCAGATGGGGCAGCCTCATCGCGCCCGCCATCGCCCGGTCACTCACCCGATAGACGTTGAGCCCGGACTGGATCTCGGACTCGTAGACGAAGTTGTTGTACCAGTACGAGGACCACGCGCCACCGAGGTTCTGGGGCTCGATGGGTGGCGGGTCGGACCACGCCACGGTCTCGGGCTCCGCGGGATCGGTGAAGTCGACGATCCATGTCCCGGCCTGGTAGTGGCCGCCGGTCGCGACGTAGTCGCCGCTCCGCAACGGCACGATGTTGTAGTTGTGGACGGTGCAGTTCTCGGCCTCGGTCTGCGGGTTCGGCAGGACCCACTGACCCAGCTTCTCGCCGCTGTTCGCGTCGTAGAAGAACATGCTCTTGAAGATGTCGGCGTCCTCGTCGCGGCACCGCGGCGCAGCGCCACCGCCGGGCTCCCACCCGAGGATCAGGACCTCGCCGTCCCAGGTGAACGCGGCCGAGTGCCACCGACCGCCGATGCCGACCTTGTTGCCGAGGTCGTCCTCCTCCTCGACGGTGTAGAGGAACAGCGGGTCCTCGAGCGTCCCGCCTCGGGGCTCGCCGATCGAGAACACGTTGGCGGCGTGCCCGCTGGCGCACGCGAGCAGGTTGGCGTCGCCGAGGATCACGCCGGCGTCGTGGCAGCCGTTGTTGCTACCGAGCGAGCCACCGACGAGGGGGACGTAACCGATGTGGCTCGCGCCGGCCGGGTCGGAAAGCGGGACCTCGATGATGTCCATGGCGTCGCAGACCGGGCGGCCAGCACCGGACGAGTTGTTGCTGTAGACGACGAGCCGGTCGTTGGCCAGATCGGGGACGCCGGTCGCGGTGTGCGAGCCGCAGCCGTCGGCGGTCCCACGCGTCGCGGCACCAGCCTGGCTGAACTCCACGTCGGTCACCAGCTCGGGGTTGGCTGGGTCGCTGATGTCGAAGACGTGCACGCCCTCGAAACCGACGGGCACGTCCTCGCCCATGCACTGGCGGCCCTCCGGCGCCGGGGAGTTCCAGGACCGGACGACGATGTTCTCCCACACCACGATGTCGCCCTGGTCGCCGTTGCAGCGCGGATGTGACACGAGCTTGGGGTTGCCGGGCGCCGAGATGTCCACCACTCGGAACCCGTCGTAGTTGCCGTGGATGGCGTAATTCCCCCAGAAGGCGATGTCCGAACTGACCTCGCGCTCCGCGGTCGGCACGCCGAAGAACTGGGCAGGGTGCGCGCTGTGACCCATCGCGTGCATGTTCTGGGTGCTCGGATTGGTTCCGTGATCCGCCGCCGCAGGCAGAGCCCCGACGAGCAGGGCGAGTGCGGCCACGACCACGGTCCCGTGCAGCCGTGATCTCATGATGGTTGCTACCTCCCGTTGGGGCTGCGGACGACTGACTCCGCCCGCAGCCGAGTGGGGGCCGGGCGGTGCCCACCCTGGGAGCGGGCACCGCCCGGCCGCTCGTGCTCAGCGCCGGCCGATGACCGACAGCTGGGACTGCGGGTTGTTGAGGCCGAGCTTGACCGCGCCGGCCCGCGCCTTGTCGCTGAGCAGCATCACGTCGACGCCGCGCAGGATGTCGTTGACGTAGATGAACCCGTCGTGCCAGTACGACGACCAGGCGCTCCCGCCGGCGGGCTTGTAGAAGCCGATCTCGGCCTCCGCCTCGCTCGCCCCGGCGATCAGTGCGTCGACGTCCACGACGCTGGTCCCGCCGGTGTAGGCGGCCGACACCAGCACGTTCTTCCCGTCCCGCCGCGGGATGAAGTTGAAGTTGTGCATCGTGCACGTGCCCTCCTCGGCACGCGGGATCTTGTAGTTGGTCAACAGCTCGCCGCTCTCGATCTCGAGGAACCAGATGCGACCCTGGAGGTCGTCAGGGTCGGCGCAGCGGGGCAGGCCACCACCGCCGGACTCGTCACCGAACGCGACGATGCTGCCGTCCCAGCTGAACGCCGCCGAGTGCCACAGGTCGACCTTGCCCGGATCGACGATTGGGTGGTCGAACCGCCACAGCAGCTCGGGTGCCAGCGGATCGCTGATGTCCCACAGCTGGGCCTCGCTCATGCAGGCTCCGGCCGCGAGGCCCGGCTCCTTGAAGACGCTGATGTCATGGCACGCCACGAAGCTGAAGTGGGGTGCTGCGGCCGGATCGGCGCCGAACAGCGTCAGGTCGAACTCGGCCAGCGCGGTACCCGCGTCGAGGTCGTGCGTGTGCACCACCGCGGACGCCGGATCGTCCAGAGGCACCTCGATGATGGAGATGTAGCCGTGTGGCTCTTGGCAGTTCGGCCCGATCGCCGCACCACCGAGCGGATACGACGACACGTAGACCAGCACCCGGTCGTTCTCCGGCTCCGGCAGGATCGTGTGGGTGTGGCTGCCACAATCGGTGTCGATGGAGGCGAGGTGCTCGGGCGCGGTCGGATCGCTCACGTCGAAGACACGGACGCCCTCGAACATGCCCGGCGTGCTCGCCGTCACATTCGTGCTGTCGCATCCCCCGTGGCTCTGGGGAGTGTCGACCGACTGGAACAGCAGTCCGGCGAACACCGACACGTCCCCCTGTGCTCCGTTGCACGCGAAGTCCGTCAGCACGCGCGGGTTGGAGGGCGACGAGACGTCGAGGATCCGGAAGCCGGCGTAGTTGCCGGCGTAGGCGAGCTTGCCGTCGAAGGCCAGGTCCGAGTTGGTCACGCCCGGGTGTCCGGGCACATTGGCCCTCAGCTTGATGTTCTGACTGTGCTCGTCCGGGCCCTCGGAGCCGGGTCCGGCATGGTCGAGCTCGGGATCGTGGGCCATGGCCGGCAGCGCGGTGGCGACCAATGCCACGATGATGGATGCATACACCAACTGGGTTCGTGCGCGCATGTGCGCCTCCCTCACATCGGGGGGCACAGCGAGCACCGGTCACTCATGCGAGCGCCACGCGGGCGAGACGGGCGACCGGTTGCGGCGGTCGAGCGTCGCGCCCTACGGCTTGCGGCTCGTGTAGGCCCCCATCCGTCTGGATCGTGCGGCGTGTCTCTCCCGGCACACCACAACGATGACACTTGCCCTCAGGTGGGCGCAATGCAATGGCCGAACGGCCAGATGGCCGTGCCGCGAGACGACGACATGAAGACGCCGCCGGTGTCCCGGCGGCGTCTTCTCTTTCTGAAGGCGGTGCGTCAGCTGCCCTGTGCCTTCTCCAGGCGGCGCTTGAACCGATCGACCCGGCCCCCGGTGTCGACGAGCTTCTGCTTGCCGGTGTAGAAGGGGTGGCACTGGTTGCACAGCTCCACCGAGATCCGGTCGACGGTCGCGCGGGTCTCGAAGGTGTTGCCGCACGAGCAGGTCACGGTCGCCTGGGTGTATTCGGGGTGGATGCCCTGCTTCATGTTGAGATCCTCCGGGCGGCCACGGACGGGGCGGTCGGGCGGTGTGTGGGCCGCGGACGCACCTGAACCCAACCGGGCCTCAGACGATGACGCGCCGTCGGGCGCGCACGGGCGGAGGGTACCAGACGACTCACCCGGCAAGCAGGTCGACGGGCGCG
>CAZSQF010000080.1:0-8398 GCA_964608935.1 uncultured Actinomycetota bacterium
CCTGACCTCATCCTGCCGCTGCGGTGTCATGTGGGTCAGTATGCCGCACCGTGGATCCCAACAGCCGCCAGCGACGTGAGGCGGCGGACGCACTCGGGCGCCTGCTGGCCGCCGGGCCGGAGATCTCATTGTTAGCAAGCAGGCCTGTCGGGACCCCGAATGACGACCGCCCCTGACCATGTTCGTGCTGGTCAGGGGCGGTTTCGGGAGAGAGGCGGGGACGGGAATCGAACCCGTGATAAGGGATTTGCAGTCCCCTGCCTTACCACTTGGCTACCCCGCCGGGCGGGCCGAGCGTAGCGGCCGGCCCAGACGCCCGGCACATCCCCGGCGGGCGCCGGTGCAGGCCGCGACACGCTCACCGATCGGGGTCGAAGAGCATCGCCAGCGGCCCCTGGCCACGGCTCGCCCCGAGCCACCACCCGGCACCGACCGTGGCCGCCCAGGCGACCAGGCCGACGGCCCTGCCGGGGCGACGCCACCCATCGTTGCCGACCAGCGGATCGACGCGCACCCACGACCCGGCCCGGGTCACCGCGATCGTGGTCCGGGCGTCGAGGCGGACCGCCCCGCCGTCGTCGTGGCGGCGCCAGTCCTCGTCGACGACGAACCGGTGGCGCAGCCGCGGTGACCTGCCCCGCACCGCGCCCACGAGCGAGCGCACCCAGCTCACGTGGCCTCCGTCCCGTCGTCGGGGCCCGAGCGTAGACACTCCCAGCGAGCGCCATCCGCAGCCACTGTCGATCAGCCGTCGTCGCGGAGGGCGGCCAGCAGACGGTAGTAGGAAGCGAGCCGGTCGGGGTGGACCTCCGCGTCGGCCAGGGCGCACCCCGGCTCGCCGTCGTGGAGACAGTCGTCGAGGTCGCACGGCAGGCGGGCCAGTTCCGGGAAGTGCGACCTCAGCTCACGCGGTTCGACGACGCCGAGCCCGAAGGAGCGCACCCCCGGCGTGTCCACGAGCCACGCGTCGAGCCCGGGCACGCGCATGGCCCGTGACGAGGTCGTCACGTGCCGCCCACCGTGGCGGCCGACCTCCCCGACCTCGCGCTCGGCCTCGGGGACGAGGTGGTTGAACAGCGACGACTTGCCGACCCCGGAGTGCCCCGTGAACGCGGTCCAGCAGCCGGCGAGGAGCGCCGCGAGCTGGTCGATGCCTTCCTCGGTCTTGGCGCTCGTGATCCGTGTCTGGACCCCGATGGCCGCGTAGCGCCGGCAGACCTCGTCGACCGGCCCACGGTCGTCGACGAGGTCGATCCGGTTCACGCACATGCTGGATTCGAGCCCGCCGGCGGAGGCGGCCACGAGCACGCGGTCGAGGAACCGCGTCCCGGTGTCGAGCCGGTCGGCGGCGAGGACCACGGCCACCTGGTCCGCGTTGGCCACCACGATCCGCTCGTCGGTGTCGGCGTCGTCGCCGGTCCGCATCAGCACCGTGTCGCGGTCCATCACCTCGACGATCCGGGGCACGTCCGACTCGCTCCGCGGAGGACGGACACGGACGCGATCCCCCACCGCCGCCTTCGCGCCCCGCATGGTCCCCGCCAGCGGTGCCTCGACGACCTGGCCGTCGTACAACACGGTGATCCGCCCGCGGTCGACGCCGACGACGCGCGCCACCTCGAACTGGTCGATCCGTTCGCGGGCCTTCTGGCTCAGGTCGCGCGAGCGGCGGGCGAGGAGGTGGTGGTCCTCCTCCCACTCGTCCTCGAGCGCCTCGATGTCGATGCGGGGCATGCCCACATCGTGCCACGTCCGACGGCGACGTAGGGCCCATGGACGCGGTAGCGTCGCGCGGCCGAGGCTTCGATCCGGCCACAACGGCCCCGTGCGAGGCAGTGAGGCGGCATGTTCGAACAGGTCCAGAAGGCGGTGGAAGCGGCGCTCGCCGCCGGCGCGACGTACGCCGACGGACGCGCGGTCGCCCGCCGCCACGAACGCATCGCGGCACAGAACGGCGAGCTCGAGGCGGTCGCCCGGACCGAGGACGTCGGCGTCGGCGTGCGCGCGCTGGTCGGGTCCTCGTGGGGGTTCGCGTCGACGAGCGAGCTCACCGGGCCGGCTGCCTCGCGTGCCGGTGCGGAGGCCGCCGCGACGGCCAAGGCGTCTGCGGTGGTCGCCGGCGCCGGGCTCGAGCTCGCGGACGTCCGCGTCGACGAGGCCAGCTACCAGACCCCCCACGCCGAGGACCCGTTCGCGGTGTCTCTGTCGGAGAAGGTGGACCTCGTCACCGCCGCCACCGCGACGATGCACGCGGTCGACGGGGTGGCGATCGCGACGGCGCAGCTGCTGTTCTGGGACACCGAGAAATGGTTCGTGTCGTCCCAGGGGCATCGCATCCATCAGCATCTGGTCGAATCCGGCGGCGGGATGGACGCCACCGCCGTCGGCGAGCGCGAGACCCAGCGGCGCAGCTACCCGCAGTCGTTCGGCCACTTCCAGTCCGGCGGCTACGAGATCGTCCGCCGCTTCGATCTGCTCGGCCACGCGGACCGGGTCGCGGAGGAGGCGGTCGCGCTCCTGGCGGCGGACGACTGCCCGTCCGGGGAGCTCGACCTGATCCTCGAATCGAGCCAGCTCGCCCTCCAGATCCACGAGTCGGTAGGCCATGCCATCGAGCTCGACCGCATCCTCGGCTGGGAGGCGGCCTTCGCCGGCACATCGTTCCTCGACCTCGACCAACTCGGGTCGTTTCGGTACGGGTCGGAGCTGATGAACATCACGGCGGACGCCACCATCCCCGGTGCCCTCGCGACCTTCGGCTACGACGACGAGGGCACGCCGGCGCAGTGCGTCGACATCGTGCGCGACGGCACCTGGGTCGGCGTGCTGTCCGGCCGCGACTCGGCGCACCTGGCCGGGCTGCCACCCGGGGGGATGGTCCGCGGCGACGGGTTCAACCGCCTGCCGATGGTCCGCATGACCAACGTCGGGCTGGTGCCGGGCGATTCGTCGCTCGAGGAGATGATCAGCGAGACCAAGCACGGCGTGCTCATGGCGACCAACCGGTCCTGGTCGATCGACGACCGGCGGCTCAACTTCCAGTTCGGCTGCGAGATCGGGTGGGAGATCGTCGACGGCAAGCGCACCCGTATGGTCAAGAACCCGACCTACACGGGGATCACCCCGCGTTTCTGGGCGTCGCTCGACCGGTTGGCCGGCGAGGACGAATGGGTTCCGTGGGGCGTCCCCAACTGTGGCAAGGGTCAGCCCATGCAGGTCGGGCACACCGGTCATCCCGCCGCCCCGGGCCGGTTCCGCGACGTCCGCATCGGCATCAGGTGACCGCCATGACCGACACGACGGACCGCCTCCAGCACCTCGCAGACGGCGTGGTGGAACTGCTCGACGGCCGCGCCGACGGCAACGTCCGGGTCAGCCGCACCCGGCACGGGCTGACCCGCTTCGCCAACTCCTTCATCCACCAGCACGTCGGCGAGGACACCGCGACGGTGGCGCTGACCTGCGCCGTCGACGGTCGGACGGCGTCGGCATCAACGACGGCGGTCGGGGACGACGACCTGCGCGCCCTGGTCGATCGCACCATCGAGTCGGCGGTCCTGCAACCGGTCGATCCGCACTGGCCCGGCGCGACGCCCCCGGCACCGATCGACCTCGACGGTCACTTCGACGCGACCACGGCCGAGGCGGACCCCCAGGCGCGGGCAGCCGGCGTGAAGGCGTTCGTCGACGCCGACACGGAGCTGCGGGCCGCCGGCTACCTCGACACGGAGGCCGACTGGGTCGCCTTCGCCTCTACCGCGGGACAGCGCGCCGTCGGCGCCACCACCCGCGCCACCGTGGACGGCATCCACCAGACTCCGCGCTCGGCCGGGTCGGGGCACCAGACGTCGTTCCGGCTGGGAGACCTCGACGCCGGCGCCGTCGGACGAACAGCCGCGGATCGGGCCCGCCGGTCGGCCGACTTCGTCGATGTCGATCCGGGCACCTTCGAGGTGGTCCTCGGCCCGGAGGCCGTGTCGAGCATGCTCACGTTCCTGGCCTTCTATGGGTTCAACGCCAAGACCCACCTCGAGGGGCAGTCCTTCGCCGTGCTCGGGGAGCAGCAGTTCGACCCGGCGATCACCATCCTCGAGGATCCGACGGATCCGCGTGCCGTCGGCCTGCCCTTCGACGCCGAGGGCAGCCCACGCCGCCGGTTTGCGCTGGTCGAGGACGGCGTGACGCGTGCCCTTGCGCACGACCGGCGGACGGCGAAGCGCACGGGCGGCCAGACCACGGGCAGCGCCCTGCCCGGCGGCGCGGCGGTGGGCGCGCTTCCGCTCAACGTCGTCATGACCGGTGGGAGCGTCGCCCCCGACACCATGGTTCGCGACGTGGAGCGGGGGCTGTTGATCACCCAGTTCCACTACTGCCGCGTCCTCGATCCAAAGAGCCAGGTCGTGACCGGGCTGACGCGCAACGGCACGTTCCTGATCGAGGACGGGGCCGTGCGCGGCGCCGTCGGCAACCTGCGTTTCACCCAGTCGTTCGTCGAGGCGCTCGGCGATGGCCGCGTGCTGGCCATCGGCGACGACGACCGGTATGCCGACGGGGAGTTCGGCCCCGGCATGGTTATCTGCCCGTCGCTGCACCTGCGCGAATGGGCCTTCACCGGCGGCGCCCGCGGCTGACCCCTCGGTCATCCGTTGGAGGCCGAGACCGGGGCACACACAGCCTCTACAGTGTCGGCAGGGACCTGGAGCCGACTGGAGAGGAAGCGAGCCGTGGCGTCCGAAGCGATCGAGGACCTGCTCAAGGAAGGCCGCACGTTCCCGCCGCCGGAGCATTTCACGCGGGATGCCCTGGTCACCGGCACGGAGATGCATGACGAGACCGGCGCCGATCGCGAGGGCTTCTGGGCCCGGCAGGCGGCAGAGCTCGACTGGTTCGAGGAGTGGGACACGATCCTCGAGTGGGAGCCGCCCTACGCCAAGTGGTTCGTCGGCGGCACGCTCAACGTGTCCTACAACTGCCTCGATCGGCATGTCGAGGCCGGTCACGGTGACCAGGTCGCCTTCCACTGGGAGGGCGAGCCGGGCGACACCCGGACGATCACCTACCGCGACCTGCTCGACGACGTGCAGCGTGCCGCCAACTCCCTGAAAAGCCTCGGCGTCGCCAAGGGCGACCGCGTCGCGATCTACCTGCCGATGATCCCCGAGCTGCCGACGATCATGCTCGCGTGCGCCCGCATCGGGGCGCCGCACTCGGTCGTGTTCGGCGGCTTCTCGGCCAACGCCCTGCGCGACCGGATCAACGACGCCGAGTGCAAGGTGCTGGTCACCGCCGACGGCTCCAACCGTCGCGGCGGGGTGTTCCCGCTGAAGGAGCAGGCCGACGAGGCGCTGGAGGGCACGCCGTCGATCGAGCACTCCATCGTCGTCAAGCGCACCGACAGCGATGTCACGATGGTCGACGGCCGCGACCTGTGGTGGCACGACGTCGTCCCCCAGCAGGAGCCGGACTGTGCGCCCGAGCCGATGGACTCCGAGGACCTGCTGTACCTGCTCTACACGTCCGGCACGACCGGCAAGCCGAAGGGCATCCTGCACACCACCGGTGGGTACCTGACGCAGGTGGCGTTCACGCACAAGTACGTCTTCGACCTCCATCCCGACACCGACATCTACTGGTGCGCCGCCGACATCGGCTGGGTCACCGGCCACAGCTACATCGTGTACGGGCCGTTGGCCAACCGTGCGACGTCGGTGATGTACGAGGGGGTGCCGAACTTCCCGGCCGAGGATCGGTTCTGGTCGATCATCGAGCGCTACGGCGTCACGCAGCTCTACACCGCCCCCACCGCGATCCGGGCGTTCATGAAGTGGGGCGACGAGCATCCTGCCAAGCACGACCTGTCCAGCCTGAAGCTGCTCGGCACGGTCGGCGAGCCGATCAACCCCGAGGCGTGGATGTGGTACCAGGAGCACATCGGCGGCGGCCGTTGCCCGATCGTGGACACGTGGTGGCAGACCGAGACCGGCGCGATCATGATCTCCCCGCTCCCGGGGGCCACCACGACCAAGCCGGGGTCGGCGACCTTCCCCCTCCCGGGGATCTCGGCCGACATCGTCGACGACAAGGGTGAACCGGTCGGCGTCCCCGGCGGCGGCTACCTCGTGCTCGACCAGCCGTGGCCGTCGATGCTGCGCGGTATCTGGGGCGACGACCAGCGCTACCGCGACACGTACTGGTCGCGGTTCGCGGGCGTCTACTTCGCCGGGGACGGCGCGAAGCGCGACGAGGACGGCTACTACTGGCTGCTCGGCCGCGTCGACGACGTCATGAACGTCTCCGGTCACCGCATCTCGACCACGGAGGTCGAATCGGCGCTGGTCAGCCACCCATCGGTCGCCGAGGCCGCCGTCATCGGTCGTGCCGATCCGCAGACCGGCCAGGCGATCGCGGCCTTCGTGTCGCCCCGCGGCGGCATCGACGGGGACGAGGCACTCGCCACCGAGCTGCGCGACCACGTCGCGAAGATGATCTCACCGATCGCCAAGCCGGCGTCGGTGCTGTTCACCGCGGACCTGCCCAAGACTCGGTCGGGCAAGATCATGCGGCGCTTGCTCAAGGACATCGCCGAGGACAACCAGCTCGGCGACACCACGACGCTGGCCGACGCCGGCGTGGTCGATGCCATCAAGGATCGCTACCTGTCGGCACCGAGCAGCGGCGACGAGTAGCCCACACGCCTCCGGGTCCGTCGGTCCGGACCGCGCGGCACGCCGGGCGGTAACGGCCGTGTTCGTCGTCAACGGCGTCCTGGTGGCGTCGTGGATCGCGCGGATCCCCGACGTGCGGACCGCCCTCGAGCTGACCGACGGCCGGCTCGGGCTCGTGCTCCTGGCGATGTCGGTCGGGATCGTGGCCGCCCTGCCGTTGGCCGGCGGGCTGGTCGGTCGGCTCGGCAGTCGCACGGTTGTCGCGATCGGCAGCGCGGTGGCAGTGTCGGGGCTGGTGCTGGTGCCGCTGGCGGACCGTCCGTCGACGCTTGCGGCGTGTCTCGTGATCTTCGGGGCCGGCACGTCCACCATGGACGTCGCCATGAACGCGCACGGCATCGGCGTCGAGCACGCCTACGGGCGATCGATCCTCGTGGGCTTCCATGCCGCGTGGAGCATCGGCACGCTGCTCGCGGCCGGGATCGGTGCGGTGGCGGTCAGTGCCCGCGTCCCGGTCGGTGCGCATCTGGCGGTGACCGGCGTCGTCGGGGTCGCCGTCACCGTGGCCGCGCTGCCGTGGCTCCGAGCGCCCGACCGCGCCGCGACCGGACCGCGGCACGAAGACCGTGCCCCGGTACTGGCCCTCCCCCGCGGCCGGCTGGTGCCCCTCGCCCTCATCGCGTTCGGCGCGACGGTCGGCGAACACACCGGGGCCGACTGGAGCGGCATCGTCATGGGCGATGTCGTCGGCGTCGCCGACGACCACGTCGGGTGGGGCCTGGTCGCCTTCACCGCCGCGATGACCACATCACGGCTCCTCGGCGACCGGATCGCCGATCGGATCGGCGCCGCGCGCACCGTGTCGCTCGGCGGCGGGCTCGCGGCCGGCGGATTCCTGTGGCTGATCCTGGTGCCGAACCCGGTCCTGGCCGTGCTCGGCTTCGTCGCGGTCGGCGCGGGCGTCGCGTCGACCACGCCGCTGGCCTTCTCGGCCGCCGGCAGGGTCGGTCGCTCGGCCGGCGAGGGCGTCGCGGCCGTCGCGACGGTCGGCTACGCCGGCATGCTCGTCGCACCGCCGCTGATCGGATCGGTGGCCGAATACACCCACCTACGCGTGTCCCTGCTCGTCGTGGCGGTGATCGTGGTCGCCTGCACGCTGCGACCCGGCAGCCTCCGTGCCGCAGCCGGCACACCGTCGGCTACCTGAGAGAACCTCTCAGGTCGGTCCCACCGACGGTTCAGCCAGACGCGGCATGGTGGGGCCACCGATGAAGGAGCACTCACCGTGAAGCACCTCTCCCGCTGGCGCGTCGTGACCGCGACCGCTGCCACCGCCGCCCTGGCCGGCGGGGCGTTCGGCCTCGCCGCCGTGACCGCCGACACCCCCGATCCGGAGCCGATCGAGCTCGAGGGCGCAACGGGTCTCGGCCCCGCCGTTGCCCCGCCCGACGAGGTCGGGTCGGCCGATGCCACCGGCGATTCGCCGGACACGAGCGGCTCCCCCGACACCAGCGGTTCGCCCGACACGAGCGGATCGCTGGACTCGCCGGACGATGTGCAGGCGTCCTCCGGGACCCGGACGCAGGCCGTGTCGCCCGGCACCGATGACTCCCCCGCCAGCGTGAGCTCGCCCGGGTCCGTCGATTCCCCGGAGACGGCGACGACCCAGCAGCAGGACTCCGACGACAGCCCCGACTCCGACGACAGCCCCGACTCCGACGACAGCCCCGACT
>CAZSQF010000080.1:8498-10475 GCA_964608935.1 uncultured Actinomycetota bacterium
TCCGACGACAGCCCCGACTCCGACGACAGCCCCGACTCCGACGACAGCCCCGACTCGGTCGACAGCGACGACTCGGACGACTCGGACGACTGAGATCGTCCGCAGGACGGCGCCCCGCAGCCCCCGGCGGGGCGCCGTCCGTCTGCCCGGACGCGTCAGCGATCGTCGGCCAGCTCGGCCCACCGCTCGGCCCGCGCGATCCGCTGCCGCGTGAGCTCGGGCCAATCGTGCTCCTGGGCGCGGTAGGGGCCCGTGGCCAGTCCCAGCCACGCACCGGCGACGCCACGGGCGAGATCGCTGGGGGCGACCATCGCCGCGGCAGCGTCGGCCACGGTCGTGGCGTACGACTCGGCGCGGTCCTTCGCCGCGGGCCAGACCTCCCCCACGACCTCCAGGTGTGCGACCAACCGGCCGAGGTCCTGCGCGACCAGGCCGACGCCGGCGCCGTCGACGTCGAGCAACCCGACGACGGCACCTTCCTCAACCAGCACCTGCGCGTCGTGGAGGTCGCCGTGGACCGGGGCCTGCGGACCGCCGATGTCGGCAGCGGCTCGAGCCGCGCGCACGAGCCCCCGCTCCGCATCGGGAACGAGGCGGCGCAACAGCTCGACGTGACGCGTCGGGTCGGCGAACCGGGTCGGGTCGCGACGGCTCTCCAGCCCCGAGCCGGCGAGGGTCCCGACCAGCGCCGTCAACGTCTCGGCGGGCGGGACCGGGTCACCGGCCACGAGCGCGCTGCGCAGGGTCGCGCCGGGCAGCGCCTCCAGCGCCACGATGCCCTGGCCGCGATCCACACCGATCACCGAGGGCACCGGCACGACCCCGTCGAGCTGACGATGGACCTCAGCCAGCTCGCTCGCCCGGCGCCCCGCAAGGACCTTGAGATACAGGACGCGACCCTCGACCTCGCCGCCGCCGACGGTCACCTCGACCACGGCACGTCGCGAGGGCCGATAGGCCCGGGTGCGCAGCGACACGTCTCCCCCCGGCCCATCGAGCGCGTCGAGCAGCTCGCGGACCCGCCGGCGATGGACGGCAGCGGGCAGGCCCGGTAGGAACGGATCGTGGGGGAAGCGCCACACCGCCACCCGATGGCCGCCGCCCGACAGCACGAGGGCGGTGTCGGGAAGACCACGGGCGTCGACGTGTGCGACCAGGAGCACCTCCCGGGTGTCTCCGCCCGTGCGCAGCTCGGCCTCGTAGACGGCCGAGACCGACCGCCCGTTGCGATGGTGGACCGACCGCAACCGCCACGTGCCGAGCTCCACCGATGCGGCATGGCCCGCCGCGGCGAGCAGGTCTTGCGCCCCCGGGCCGGTGAGGAACTCCGAGGCCCGGTGCAGGTGGTCCGGGGAGGCCGTCATCGCCCCGCAGGCTCGCGAGCGAGGGTGAGCACGCCGTGAAGCGGACCTGAGAACGTCCTCATCTCACAACCTCCGAGCCGGAGACTGGGCACACTCAACCGCATGAACGTCGTGATCATCGAGGACGAGGCGCGCATCGCCGCCTTCGTCGAACGTGGGCTCAAGGCCGAGGGCTTCGTCGTCCAGGTCGCCGCGGACGGCGAGACGGGGCTCGCACTCGCCTCCGACGACGAGGTCGACCTCGTCGTCCTCGACCTCAAGCTGCCGGCACTGTCCGGCGAAGAGGTGCTGTCCCGTCTGCGCACCCGCCGCCCCGACGTCCCGGTCATCGTGCTGACGGCGAAGGATGCGGTCGAGGACCGGGTCCGCAACCTCAACGCCGGCGCCGACGACTACGTGACCAAGCCGTTCAGCTTCGCCGAGCTGCTCGCACGCATCCACGCTCGCCTGCGGTCGAGGGAGCAGCGCCGCTCCACGGAGCTCGAGGTCGGTGGCGTCCACCTCGACCTGCGCACCCGGACGGCGCGCTACGACGGTCGCGAGGTGGCGTTGACCTCGCGCGAGTTCGCGCTCCTCGAGACGTTCATGCGCCATCCCAACCAGGTGCTGTCGC
>CAZSQF010000081.1:0-9010 GCA_964608935.1 uncultured Actinomycetota bacterium
CGGTGCGTCCGTCCGCAACGTACGGGCATGGTTCGTCATTGGCGGGGCCGTCCTCGACCGGCTCGTCATCCTGTGCCGACTCTGCGCCTGGCGGTTCCGGCTCCGGTTCGGGCTCCGGCTCCGGTTCGGGCTCCGGCTCGGGCTCCGGCTCGACGTCCTCAGCGGTGACGTCAGGCTCGGCCTCGGCCGGCTCCGGGTCGTCGGCGCCGCATGCCGCCAGGACCAGGGCCGCTGCGCTCAGAAGGATTGCCCCGCGCCGCCCGATGATGGCCTCCCCGTTCCAACTGGCCCCGACCCTACTGGCCCGTCCGTGGACGGTCTACACGCGGGACGGCCCAACCGGATGGGCGTCGGCCAGCGGCATCTCCTGGTCGGGTCGACGGGAGAGGGGAAGTCCGCGTGCAGTCCGCAGCCAGTCCGCAGGAGGTCCGCAAACGACCGGTAACGACCGTGACGAACCGCACGCGTGTAACTCTGCATCCGCGCAGGTCACGGGTGGTTTCCGTGAGCGACCGGCAGCGACCGCAAGGACCCCCGATAGTTGTTCCTGTACTGACACCGTCACACGACGCGCGGCGCCGGTCGGGGCGCCTCCTCCGGGCCCTCGGTGACGATGGCCAGGACGCGGCTGTGCTCACCCAACGCCAGGGTCGGGCGGTGGTCGGCCGCGTGGTGCAGCGCCGCGACGCCGGCTGCCCCGGACGGGGTGGTGTCGATGCCGTGCGCGCGGAGCAGTCCCACGGTGGCGGCGACCTCGTCGTCCTCGACGGTGACGAAGTGGTCGGCCGCACGGGCGAGCTCGCCCAGCGCGAGGTGTGAAGGCTCCTTGCAGTCCAGCCGCCCCATCGATGAAGCGGGCCCGGGGGCGATGACCGGTCGACCGGCGCGGATGCTGGCGAGCAGAGCCGGGGCGGCCGCGGGCTCGACCACCACGATGGTGGGGTCGTCGCCCCACCGGTCCCGCAGCAGCGCCGTCATCGCCGCGGCGAGCCCGCCCACGCCCGCCTGGAGCAGCACGTGGGTGGCCGGCCGGTCCAGGGCGGTCGTGATCTCGGCGCCCATCGCGAGGTAGCCCTCCATGACGCCCGTCGGCAGGTCCACGTACCCGGGCCACGACGAGTCGGACAGCAGCACCCAACCGCGCGTGTCGGCGTCCGCCGCCGCCGCGGCCATGCTCGCCTCGTAGTCCCGGCCGGCCCGGATAACGGTGGCCGCCCGCTCCTGCAGGCGCCGCGCGAACGCCTCGGGCACCGCGTCGCTGAGGTAGACCACCGCCCGCGCGCCGAAGACCGGCGCGGTGGCTGCCACCGACAACCCGTGGTTGCCCGCGCTGGCACAGACGAACACCGTGCCCGCGAGCGCCGTGGCCAGTTCATCCTCACTCGCGGGGCGCCCCGGTCGGTCGACGCGGTCGGCCGCCATGCGCGCGATGACGTGTCCTGCGCCGAGGGCCTTGAAGCTGCCCAGCCCCATCCGGTCGCGCTCGTCCTTGAGGTCGAGCCGTGCGACACCGAACGCCGCAGCAAGTCCCGGGAGCGCCACCAGTGGCGTGGGGGCAGCGGCGGAGCACCGTCGCAGCAGCGCCTCGACGCCCGACGGATCGGCCCGGACCGACCCCTCGGCCAGGCCCACACCCGCCGGCAGACCACGCCCGCGGAAGGGGTTGCGCACAAGCTCCATCATGGCCCGAGGGATGAGGCAGCGGGAGGCGGTGCAGTATCGCAGGACGACACCGAACGGGGATCGCGGGCCACGATCGACCGCCCTCCAACGGTTCGGGCCCCGGCACGCGGCCGGGGCCCGAACGACTACCCGTGGTTCACACGCCGACGAGCTCCCGGGTCGGGGTCTCGTCCGCCACCATCGGGGTCTCTGCCTCGCGCTTGCGGGTCACGGTGGTGGTCAGCAGCCCCACGCCACCGAGCCCGAAGGCCAGGCCGATGATGATGGTGCGCCAGCCCGCGAAGTGCGCGAAGCCGGCCTGGTAGTCCGCGTTGACGCCCGCGGCGATGGAGCCGAGCAGTCCGTGGACCGTGCCACTCCAGGCCATCTCACGAACCTGGCCATCGAGCGGGTGCATGCGGTCGAAGTCGGTCCAGTAGCGACCGTCAACAGCGACCTCGTAGGTCCCGGCCGGGAACAGCTCACCGCCGTACTCGACGTCCTCGGCCAGGGTGACCTCGTGGGTGCCGTGCAGGACGTGGTAGGTGATCGCCGAGTACTGGTACATCAGCTCGGTCGGGGTGTTGACGAGCGGGTCGGCGGGGTCGAGGTCGGCGTGGTTGACCGGGTACTGCCACTCGTCCTCGAGCAGGGACAGGATCGCCTGGGCCTCCTCGGGGCTGCCCCGGTCGATCAATTGACCCTCGTCGTCGTAGGCGAGCGTCACGTTCTGGGCCGCGTAGACCGCGTCCAGCGACGCGAGGCCCTCACTGGCCTTCTGCCAGGTCACGGCGCCCATCGCCATCACGGCGACGCCCACGCCCATGAGAGCGAGTGCGATCAGGCGGGTCAGGTTCTTCATGCGGTTTCTCCTCCGCTCCGCCGGTCGGTGGTGTCCGCCGGCCGTTTGCTTCCTTGGAGGGATCAAACGCGAGAAAGCCGCCCGCGGGACGAGCCGAGCGGCCGGTCTTGACCGCCACAAGACCCCGGTCCGAAGGGCCCGATGGTCCTCCCGCACCGATCGATCCACCATGCGGTCCGGCCTGCACACGCGCCGCGATCCGGCAAGTCGGCGTGCGCCCGGGCGACGGTGCCGCGCGGCCAGCAGGACGATCCTGGGGACGAGCGGTGGACATCCTCGGGACATCCTGTGAACTGCCTGTGAGTTGCCGCGGGCCTCTGGACAGGCGCGGCGAGGCTCGGTTACCGTCCGCGGCGTCGGTCGGGAACGAGAACTGCGGAACCCCGGCAGACCGTCGCGAAGGGACGGTGCAGGACTCTCGCGGCGAGGCGGTGAGGGCCGAGCAGCCCTCTGTCCGTCGGAGCTTTCGCCGGCCACTGCGCCTGGGCGAGCGGGAGCGGTGCTGACCGCCGCAGCGGGACAGTGCCCGTGATCGGGATGACCGCAAGGAAGACCCGACACGTTGCGGAGCCCCGGTGGGCCCTTGTGGACCGCCGGGGCTTCGTGCATTTCGCGGGCTCGTGCCCACGCGTCGCCCCGCGCACTGGCCGCAGCTGTTGCACACACAGCCCGAGCCGACCGGTACAGGGTGCGCCTACCGCCGTGGGTGCGCGCCCCGCGGGACGAAGCTGGGGACGAGCAGTGGACAGCCTCTGGACATCCTGTGAGTTGCCTGTGAGTTGCCGTCGAGCTCTGGACAGGCCCGGACCGCCTCGCGTAGCGTGCGCCTCGCCGGTCGGGAACGGACTGCGGAACACCCCGAATTCGGCCACCGCGAGAGCCGGTGCAGGACCCTCACGGTGAGGTGCCAGGGCCGAGAGGCCGGAAGCGCCGAAGCCCCCGCACAACCACTGCGCCTGGTGGAGCGGAGGCGGTACCGACCGCCGCAGCGGGACGGTGCCAGCGGACGGGCAACCTTACGGAACGCCCCGACGCGAGCGGAGCCCCGGTGGCCCCTCACGGGGTAACCGGGGCTTCGTGCTGCCAGGGCTGGCCGCTCGTCCCCCGCGGCGCAGCCCGGCCGCCTCGAGGCGGCGGCCGCACCAGCGCGACGTCTCCCCCTGACGGAGCGCGCGGCCGCCGCCCGTCCGCACCACCCGTCACGTGGGGACGGGATCGGTGACCGCCGCAGCAATCAGCCCGAGCGCGTTGGTGGCCCAATGGGCCAGGATCGGCGCGACCAGACTGCCCGAGGCCAGCCTCAGCACGCAGAACACCACGCCGGCAAGGGTCGTGACCACGACCGCGGCGGCGATGGCGGCCAGCCCGACGGCGCTCGTGACGGCCACCTGGTTGATCTCGAGGGTCACCATCGTCGGGGCGACGTGCCACAGCCCGAAGGCAACGCTCGATCCCGCCGTCGCCCGGACACGGGACGTGGCACGGAGGAGGGCCGCCAGCAGCAGTCCGCGGAACGCGACCTCCTCGAACAGCGCGGTGCCGAGGGGGATCCGCACCAGCGCATGGAAGGCGAGCTCGCTCGGCGTGAGGGTCGCACGCTCGTCGGCCAGCAGCGCACCCGCCGGTCCGAGGGCATCGGGCAGGGCCACGGCACCGACGACGACGACCGCGACGATCACCACCGCGACGCCTCCCCACCGGATCCCGCGGCCCACCTCCGCCCGGCCGAGACCGAGCTCGTCCCACCCCATCGAGGCGCGCCGCCCCACGGCGAGCAGGGCCACCGCGAGTGCGACGTTGCGGGTGGTGTAGAGGGTGTCGCCGAGCACCAGGTTGGCGAGCAGGCTCCAGCCCACCAACCCGATCGCGACGGCAACAGCGAGGCGCATGCCCGGCGACGCTAGCGACCGGAGGACACCGCGTCGGGCGGGCCCTGGCGACCGCAGGGCGGTCAGCCCCGAATCACCTTCACCCGAGGGCAAGGCCGCACCTGGAACACTGTGGTGATCGTCGGCCACACGGGAAAGGGTGCGTCATGTCGACCAGCGGGACACTCGAGACCGAGACGTCGTGGCTCGGCGAAGGCACCCTCGACGCGGTCCGCGGCCAGGTCCCGATCGTCTACGTCGAGGCGGTCCCGGTCCGGGTCGATCACCTCGGCAGGATCGAGCGGGTCGGGCTCCTGCTGCGCGCGCAGCCCGACGGCGCCGTGTCGCGGGCGGTGGTGTCTGGGAGGGTCCTGTACAACGAGACGCTCCGTGACGCGCTCTGGCGCCACCTCACCAAGGATCTCGGGCCCGACGCCGAGCCGCACCTGCCTCCCGGCGTGGCCCCGTTCACGGTCGCCGAGTACTTCCCCGACCCCAACCGGTCCGGGTTCCACGACCCGCGCCAGCACGCGGTCGCCCTCGGCTACGTGGTGCCGGTCGACGGCGAGTGCGAACCGTCCCAGGACGCGCTCGACATCGCCTGGCTGTCGCCGCAGGAGCTGGTCGACCCCGCCGTCTCCGCGGAGATGTCGGGCGGTCACGGGCGGCTCGTCCGGCGCGCGCTTGCCTTCGCGGGACAGCTGCCGTGACCTTGTCGCGGGGCCAGGACTAGGACCAGCGACCGGGACGATCCCAGCCTTCAGCCGGAGGTCGTGACCACCGCACCAGGACATCTTCACGGGTGACCGCGATCCGTGAAGGAGTCATCCCGTGCCGACCGCCCTGATCACCGGCGTGTCCCGAGGGTTCGGGCGCTCGCTCGCCGAGGCGCTGGCGCGCCGTGGCTGGGGGCTGATCATCGATGCCCGGAACCCCGCCGCGCTCGAGGACGCCGCCCAGACCCTGCGCCGGCACGCAACGGTGCGCGCTGTCGCCGGCGACGTCACCGACCCCGCCCACCGTGCGGCGCTCGCCGGAGCCGCCGCCGAGGCCGGCGGGGTCGACCTCGTCGTCCACAACGCCAGCACGCTCGGGGCGAGCCCCCTGCCGGTGCTCGACCAGCTCGAGCCCGAGATCCTCGAACGCATCTATGCGGTCAACCTGTTCGCCCCCATCGCGCTGACCCGGGCGCTGGCGTCCGCCCTCGCCCGAGCGGCCACGATCGTCGCCATCACCTCCGACGCAGCGGTCGAGCCCTACGAGGGATGGGGTGGCTACGGCGGCTCGAAGGCGGCGCTCGAGCACACCTTCGCGATCTGGGCCGCCGAGCGCAGCGACCTCACCGTCCTGGTCGTCGACCCCGGCGACATGCGCACCCGCATGCAGCAGGACGCGTTCCCCGGCGAGGACATCGCCGACCGGCCGCTGCCCGAAGCGCGGGTGCCGGCCCTGCTCGCGCTGCTCGACCGGCGAGCACCGAGCGGCCGCTACCAGCTGGTCGACGTGCCGGCCGGCGTGTCATGACGACCCCGGCGCCGGCGCGGGCATTGAGCCCCGAGCGGATCCCGGACCGCCCGCCCGAGCACCTCGGCCGGGCTCGCGACGACGTGCGGCTGGTGGTCACGACGCCCGACCGCGACGTCAGCATCCGCTTCACCGCCCTCCCCCGCGTCCTCGGCGCCGGCGACCTCGTCGTGGTCAACGACTCGGCCACGCTGCCGGCGTCGCTGCCAGTCGGCGACGGGACCGAGCGGCTGCACCTGTCCACGCCGGCGCCGGCTGGCGAGGGCTGGATCGTCGAGGTCCGGACCGCGACGCGCCACGGCAGTCGGCCGGCGCTCGCCGACCACGGCGGCCGGGTCCTGGACCTGCCCGACGGCGGCTCGGCACGACTGCGCGCGGCCTACCCGCAGCCCGGCGTGCGCGGTGCCGCACGGCTGTGGCGCGCCGAGCTGACCGTCCCTGGCGAGCTGGTCGTCTACCTCCGTCGGCACGGCCGGCCGATCCGGTACGGCGACCCGGCGGTCGGGGTGCCGCTGACCGCCTACCAGACAATGTTCGCCCGCCGTCCCGGCAGCGCCGAGATGCCGAGCGCGGCACGACCGTTCACGCCGGCGGTGGTCCGAACCCTGCGCCGGCGCGGCGTCGGCACGGCGGCGATCACCCTCCATACCGGGGTGTCCTCCCCCGAGTCGGGCGAGCCACCCTTCCCCGAGCGCTTCCACGTGCCGACCGCGACCGCGGCGCGGATCGCCGCGACCCGCCGGCGTGGCGGGCGGGTCATCGCGATCGGGACCACCGTCGCCCGTGCGCTCGAGACGGTGGCGGTCGCCGGCGGGCGGGTCCGGCCGGCGCGCGGATGGACCGAGCACGTCATCGGGCCCGGGACCCCGATCCGGGCCGTCGACGGCCTGCTCACGGGCTGGCACGAGGCCGGCGCGTCCCACCTCGATCTCCTGGCTGCGGTGGGTGGCGACGCCGCCGTGGCGCGTGCCTACGAACTGGCGCACGCCACCGGCATCAGGTGGCACGAGTTCGGCGACAGTCACCTGCTGCTGCCGGCTCGGCCGGCGCTCAGGGGAACAGCTGCTCCCCGGTCTCCGCGTCGAACAGCCTGATCGCCTCGACGGGACACGACTCGGCCGCGAGACGGACGTCGTCGTCGTCGAACGTCCCGTCGCTCGCCCGCGACACGAACGCGTCCTCGTCGAACGCGAACGCGTGCGGGGCGGTCGACACGCACATCTGCGCGGCGGTGCACAGGTCCGGGTCGACCTCGGCCTGGTAGCGTGCCATCGACTCCCTCCCGGACGGGGTCCGCTCGGCGCAGCCAACCACGCCGGCGCCGGCTATGCGCTCCAGCCAGCCTCGGGACGGTCGAACCAGACGTGGACCTGTCCCGTGCCGGTGGCGTTCTCGTAGTCGCTGAACTGCACGCCCTTCGCGGTGCAGTCACGTCCACCGATCGCGGCCAGCATCGCGAGGTAGTGCCCGAACCCGCCTTCGGGATTGTGGGCGCGGTACTCGTCCATGGTGTCGACGATCCGGGCGTGGTCGCCGGCCGTCATCCACTCGATGCGCTGCTCGTCGGCGGCGCGCGCCTCGGGCGTGACGATGTGGACCGGATCCGACGCCTCGTGCCGGGGCAGCTCCTTCAGGCTGTGGAACGTGTGGCTCATGCCGCCGCTGGCCAGCACCACGACGCGCCGGTCCGCGTCGGCCACCGCCTGGCCGATCGCCCGACCGAGCGTGAGGAAGTCGTCGTCCTCGCCGGTCTGCACGATCGACACCGACACGATCCGCTCCCCACGGTGCAGGTAGTGCACCAGGTTGACGGTCGCGTAGTAGACGGGGAGGTAGGGGTCGTCCTCGGCGTGCGTGGGGGTGCCGAGCGCGTTGCCGTGCTTCTCGATCAGACGCGCCAGCTCGGGGTCCCCGTCGTAGCTGTAGGGCACCTGCTTCATGCCGCGGGGCAGCTCGGACGAGGTCATCTTGCCCTCGCGGTGGTCGTGCGCGGCGACGACGTGCTCGACGGTGGTGAACCAGTGCGTGTCGAGGATCACGATGGTGTCGGGTCGCAGCCGGTCCAGGACCTCGTCGCGCAGCCGGATGAGCCCGGGGACGAGCGAGATCTCCTCGCCGTCGTTGAGCTCGCGGCGCGTCGGTTCGTCGAACATGATCGTTGGTGCGTGCGAGATCAGGCCCGCTCCGACGATCTCTCCCATGATTCAGTCCTCCTGGTCGTGGTAGCGCTCCACGGTCGTGCCGCCGGCGAAGGTGGCGCCGACCTGGCGGTAGTAGGCCCCGAGCAGCTCACGCGGCTCGAGCCGGTCGAACTCCTCGGTCGGCGAGCCGAACAGCCGGAGATCCGCGTCACCGACGTAGACGGGCCCGGCGTCCACGTCGGTGGTCTTCAAGGCGACGAGCTCGTGCAGCGCCGGCGCGGCGTCGAGCTCGATCGCCGGCAGGTAGCGCGTGTGGTACATCGCGTGGCTGTTGACGAACCCGCCCCTGTCCGAGGTGCCGGTGATCGTGAACGTCGCCTCGGCCAGACGGCGATCGTAGGCGGCCAACGTCGCGCCGAAGCGTCCCCCCGGCTCGAGCCGAGGGCCGCCCTTGCCGTAGGCGACGGGCCGGGTCATGTGGATCGAACCGAGCTTCTTCGGGTAGCCCTGGACGTGGCCGCGGACCAGCGCGAAGTCGGTGTCGACCCAGATGTAGGCGCAGCGTGACACGTGCTCGCCCTGATAGCGGCCGCGGATGACGAAGAAGACCTCCCGATATTGCGCACGCACCGGGTCGAGCAGCTCGTCGCCCGAGGAGGAGCACGACTGCCAGTCGGCCCACACGAGCGCGACCGCGCCCGGATCCTCGGCCGGCTCGAGCGGGTCGGGGAGCAGCTCGACGACCCGGTCGGGGTCGGTGCGGTACTCGATGGTCAGCAGGTCCCCGGAGTAGTGCCACGGCGGCGGCGGCAGGATCGACGATCGCCCCGTCGGAGTCCGGGGAAAGACGAAGCCCTTCAGGTCACCCACGCGCACGTCCCTCTCGCCGGCCTCTGATCGTGACGCGGTGCTCCGTCCGCGTCGACCGTTCGGGACCGAACGATAACGGCTCG
>CAZSQF010000081.1:9110-10405 GCA_964608935.1 uncultured Actinomycetota bacterium
ATGGAGCGCCGGCGCACCGGCTACCGTCCGGGACCGAACAACCACGCGCGTGGAGGTCCGGACGTGGAGACCCGCAGGATCCTGCTCGATGGCGCCGTGACGCCGGTCGTCCGCGCCGGCGACGAACTCGTCGCCGGCGACGGCCGGCGCGTCGCGATCGCCGACGCCGTCCATCTGCCGCCGGTCGAGCCGTCCAAGATCCTCTGCGTCCACCTCAACTACACCAGCCGCGTGGAGGAGTTCGGGGCGACACTGCCGCCGGCGCCGACGTTCTTCCACAAGCCGATCTCGGCGCTCAACGCCCACGAGGGGCATGTCGTGCGGCCGCAGCGTTGCGAGTGGCTCAACTTCGAAGGCGAGATCGGCATCGTCATGGGCAAGGTCACCCGCAACGTCACGCAGGACGAAGCGTGGGGCCACATCGCCGGCTACACGATCGGCAACGACTACGGCCTGCACGACTTCCGCGACACGGACGCCGGCTCGATGCTGCGCGTCAAGGGCTCCGACACGCTGTGCCCGCTCGGCCCGGGCGTCGTCGATGCCGGGTCGTGGGACCCGCGCGACGGGAAGGCCATCCGGACCCTGGTCAACGGCAAGGTCAAGCAGGACGGCACCACCGCGGAGATGGAGTGGGACATGGCCTACCTCGTGGCCGATCTCGCCCGCACCGTCACCCTGCTGCCCGGGGACGTCATCCTGTCCGGCACCCCGGCGAACTCGCGCCCCGTGGTGCCGGGCGACGTCGTCGAGGTCGAGGTGGAGGGCCTCGGGACTCTGCGGAACACCATCGTGGAGGGCCCCACACCGATCCGGGACGACGTCGGTGCCCAGCCGACCGCCTCCGAGGAGGTCGTGTCCACAGCGATGGGTGGGGACTGGGAGTTCCGCGGCATCCGCGCGCCACAGCGCTGAGGGCGCGCTCGCCGGCGCAGAAGGCGCACGTCCTGGGGATCGCGGATCGACCTCGTCACGCGTCGAAGTAGCCTGCGGACCTCATTGCATCTGATTCGCGCCGAGCCGACGGGGGTGACGTGCGCAGGCACCGGGGGCTGATCGCCGCGATCGCGGCCAGCGCCATGGTCGTCGCCGCCTGCTCGTCGGCGTCCGGGACCGACGACATCGAGCAGCTGCTCGACGACGTCGACGAACCGGACCGCACCGCGGATCCGGAGGACGAGCCCGCCGACGATCAAGCGTCCGAGCCGGACGAGGTCGAGGACGATCCCTTCGCCATCCCCGACGAGATCGACGAGGCCTACGTCGACCTCGTGATGAACGAACTCCTCGCCATC
>CAZSQF010000082.1:0-10393 GCA_964608935.1 uncultured Actinomycetota bacterium
GGGGTCTGGCGATATTATCTCGTGGATCCACCGGCGGGTCCATGAACCCTCCAGACCGAGGGGACGCCTCGCACGTCAACGGGCTTGCGGCTACCGATGGTCGCCACTCTTCACACGGATATGACGATTTCATTGCCCGCTGCTAGGAGACATTTCTCCTTTCCATGGCGATGGGCTTCGATAAGACCGAACGATTCCAGGTACGCAACGTCTCGACTGACGTTCTTCGGATCCCGCTTGAGGTGCGCTGTGAGATCCTTCACGTTGGTTTCGCCAAGCTCGCGAAGCGTTTTCAGAATCCGCAGGCGTGTCTCCGTGAGCTTGCTCAGATCGTTGTGATCCAGCACAACGATGTCTTCGACCACGATATCGTCTTCAAGTCGACTAGGATCTTCGTCGAACAGGTGAAGGTTGAACAAAGCGTCCTTGGCATCCGCAACTCCGGCATCCGCGTGTCCTTCGATGGCTTCACGATCACCGTACTTTTCGAGGAGGTGCTCACGCAGTTGGCGTCCAGTCATTCGTCGGCGGATTCGGATCTCCATTCCTTGATCACCTTGCGTAACTTTGTCAGGTTGAAGGTTTCGTGCTTGTCGTGGTATCGCCGCATCACGACTTCAGCTTCTTGTGGTTTGGTTATCTCCACGTTTCCCGTAGGGGGGTCATTTTCCGGATAGTGGATATGCGTGCCTCCGTGGTGGCCATGGTTGTACCGGCAAATCCGGTAGCCGCGAAGGGGGTCGAATACGGACCACTCCCCGCGGGCGGTTTCCTGGCGCCGCAACCTCAGCTTCACAGTCGGCCAATTGGTCCATGCGAGCCGCCCATATATAACGATTGGCACGATAGACCAATTGACCGGCGGTGGCCGACCCCGCCGGTCGCCGCATCTGACAGAAAGCCTCACCCATTAAGGTGGACATGTCCACTTTACTCTTGGTGTGCCTAAATATGATTTCCTGAATCCTTCCACCCATGGTGGGCTCCCCGTCCTCGCAAGCCTTCCCGCAAGCCACGGCTTCGACTTCTAGCGCACCGGAGGCTTCGGCCCGCGGCGAGTCCATCGACCTGGACGCCGTGATCCTGCTCCAGATGGGGGGCCCGGCCACGCGGAGGCAGGTGCGGCTGTTTCTGGAGGCCTTGTTCCTGGATGAGGACATCATCCGCTTGCCTCGCCCCCTGCGTCCCTTTCAGTCGGTTTTCGCCAAGACGGTCTCGTTCACGCGCGCACCGTTGGTGCGTCACCGCTACAAGGGAATGGGCGGCGGGAGCCCCTTGAACGGGATCACGAAACGCCAGGCGGAGGCGCTCGAGGACTCCTTGGGGGTGCCGGTCCGGGTCGCGAACCGGTACACGCCCCCGTGGGCACGGGAAGTCTGCAGGGACTTCGCGGCTGCGAGAGCCGAGCGGGTGCTCGTTCTTCCTCTTTACCCGCATTGGTCGCACACGACGACCGGCAGCAGCTTGCGCGATCTCGCGAACGCGGCACAAGAGACCGGACTGGATGCCCGTTTCGAGGTGGTGCGCGCCTGGGGGAACGACCCGCGTTATGCGAAACTCATGGCCGATTCCTGTTTGGACGCGCTCGAGCGTCTTTCCAACAAGACCCGAGAGCCTGTCCACTTGATCCTCAGTGCCCACAGTCTGCCCGAGCGCTATATCGACGAGGGGGATCCCTATCGCCTTGAGGTGGAATCGAGCGCGCGGCTTGTCACCGAGCATCTCGAGGGGTCGTTCGCCTCCGTGCGCCTGGGCTTCCAGAGTGCGGTGGGACCGGTGAAATGGATCGGACCGGAGACGGACGAGCTTCTGGAGGACCTGGCGGACGAAAACGCGCGCGCGGCGATCCTGGCGCCGTTCGGGTTCGTCAGCGACCACATCGAGACCCGGTTCGACCTGGACAAAAAATACCGCGACCAGGCCCGCAGACTGGGTATCCCCCATTACGAGCGGGTCCAAAGCTTCAACGACGATCCCGGTTTCATCAATCTTCTGAAAGACATCGTGGTGGATGCACCACGCAGCGGTCTGTCGGAGGTGGTCCCGTCGAGCCGCCGTTGACCGTGGTCACTTGGCGCATGCCACGGGTGCGGGTGCAGCAGTTGGAGCAGGTCGTCCGGGTCGCACAGAAAGGCGCGGACCGGATCGCCGCGACGATCCGATCGGATGCCTTGGCGAAGGGAATGTTCCAAATGGTCACCTGCCAGCGGGTCGTCTACGCGTTCACCCATGCCCGCACCGAGACCCAGGCAAGATTGTCGGACCATTTCGCGTTGGACGCAGAACCGGGGGACATTCCCGTGGAACCGGAAGTCCTCACGGGATCACAGGCGATGCGTCATTTGATGGAGGTCTGCAGTTCCTTGGATGCGCTCATGCCGGGCGAGAAACAGGTGTTCTCGCAGTTCCGCCGGGCGGTGCGCGAGGCGCGCGAGCGTGGTTTTCTCGACGACGACATGGAACGGGTCATGGACCGGGTGATTCACGCCGCGCGTGCCGTGCACAGGGAGGTCCGGCTCGAAGGCACGAAGGAGAGCCTGGTGCCTTTGACGCACGAGCTTGCGAGCCGGCACCTGCAAGACAAGGATCGGCCTTGTGTCGCGGTTTTCGGGACGGGCGTGATCGCCAAGGCCTTCGTCGCCATGGTGCGGCGGATCCAACCGGATGCGCAGGTCGTGATCGTGTCCCGGGACCGTCATCGGGCGCTGCACACGGCCAAGGCCCTGAACGCGAAAGCTTCCCTGCTCCACGAGTTCATACAAACCCCCCCGCCGGGGCTCTGTCTGGCGGGGTTCGCCATGCGGACCCGAGACGCTGTGGTCGATGCAAATATGTTGGAACTTTGGGCAGACCGGGCGGGTCCATTGCTCGTGTTGGATTACGCCATGCCCCGCAACGTGGTGCCTCCCACCCAGGGGCCGTCGGGGGTGACTGTGGTCTCTTTGGACGACATGGCGAAGCTCGCCCAGGCATCACGGGACGAGGGCTCCTGGGAGCTGAGGCGAGGCCGGGAGATCCTGGACCGGCATCTGCAGCGGTATCTGGACCGGGAGCAGGATCGGCTCGAGGTGCAGCGGTTGCGTCGCCTTGCGGACCGTTTCGAAAAGATCGCGGACCAGCGTTGGCAGGACCTGCCTGTGGACGCCGTCGAACCGGATCAAAAGCAGCTGCACAAGTGGTACGAACAGACCGTCCGGGCGTTGCGCCATGAAGCGATCGAGACGGTCAAAAGTTCGCGCAAAGGGGGAGCGACATGACCCTGCGATTGGGGACACGGGGTTCGCCGCTTGCGCGCCGGCAGGCCGAACGGGTTCAAGAGGCGCTGGCCAAGGGATCGGATTCGCAGCTCGTTGTGATCGAGAGCACGGGGGATCGGGACCAGACCTCGCCGTTGGACCGACCGGAACAAGCCGGGGTGTTCACGTCCGCGCTCACGCAGGCCGTGGAAAGTGGGGAGGTGGATGCGGCGGTCCACAGTCTGAAGGACCTGCCTCTTGTGTCACCGACCGGCATCGAGATCGTGGCGGTCCTGCATCGGGACGACCCGGCGGACCGCCTGCTGGTGCGCGAGGATGCGCTGGATCCGTCGCGTCCCTTGGGCTTGGTCGCGGGCGCACGGGTGGGTTCTTCCGCCCCCCGAAGGCAGACTCAGCTTCTGAATGCGGACCCTTCGCTGTTGCCGGTGGATGTGCGTGGAAACATCGGGCGCCGGCTCTCACTGATCGAATCCGGGGTGTTGGATGGATTGTTGATGGCGTCTGCCGCGTTGGACCGTCTTGGCAGTGGACCTCCGACGGATGTCCGGTCCGTCCGGCTCGATCCTGTTTGTTATCCGGGCGCACCGGGGCAAGGCGCGATCGCGGTACAGGCCAAGACGGGTTCTCGGGCGGCACGGGTCCTGGAACCATTGGACGACCCGGTGACCCGGGAGGCCGTGATGTTGGAGCGCAGGGTCTTGGCGGGCCTGGGCGGAGGTTGCGGTCTGCCTTTGGGTGCCTATGCCTGGTGCGATGAAAAGGACACCTGGAACGTCAGTGCCACTTTGGCAAAAGCGGATTGGCGGGAAAGCGCATCCCCCGGCGTGGCCGTCGCGCGTTTATCGGGTCAAAGGTCCGATGCACTTGCAGAATCAATGCTTGAGCGATTGACGCAACTGCAGAGTGAACCACGGGGAGAGCCCAGCCCTGCTGGCGCCGGAGCGAAGCCGTCCCCCGTGACCCGGACACTCTTGACGACCTTGGAGGAGGAATCGGCGACTCGGTATGGTCCTCTGCTCTCCAGACACGGTTGGCGGGTCATACCTTGGACGCTGATTGAATCGCAGCCCACCGGGGTTCCGCCCCCGGCAGTGCGCGAGCCTTTCTGGGTAGCGGTTACGAGCGTCCGCGCCGTGCCCTTCGTGCAGCGGCTGGTGGAACGTCCCGATGGATCATGGCGTTCGTTCCGTGTCGCGGCCAATGGACCCGCCACGGCGTTTGCGCTTCGGTGCGCGGGGCTTCCGGTGCATGCGGTCTCCAGGGATGGAACGGGTCGAGGGGTCGCTGATGTGATCGATGTTTTCCCTGCCGAGCGCAAAGAGGTGGTCTGGCCCGCGGCGAAGCAGCCGGCAGGGGGCCTTTCGGAGACGCTTCGCGAGCGGGGTTGGGTCGTGCATCATTGGCCGGTCTACCGCACCCGGGCCCGGGATCCCGTTCCGGTCGTGCCGGTGGAGCCGGCCGTGGACGCGTTTTTGGTGACGAGCCCGTCGAACGCAAAGGCGTTGGCAGCGGCGAAGACGGCCGCGTCCATTGCCCGCTCGTGGATCGCATTGGGACCGACCACGGCGCAGGCCCTTCGCGAAGCGGGGTATCCTGTGGATGCTGTGGCGCATCGGCCGTCGCCGACGGCGATCGCCTCGTTGCTGCTGGAATCCGAACGACCGCAGGCACAAGTGCGTCGGGGCGATGGACACTCGGTAAAAACCATGGAGGGGAAAGATCGATGAAGACTGAAATTATGGACAAAAAAATCGGCGGGGGACCCCGATCACGGATCCAGAAGGTCCGCCCGCGTCGGTTGCGCGCGCATTCAGCGTTGCGGGAGCTGACCGCATCGACGCGTGTGCATGCAAGCGATTTGATCATGCCCCATTTCATCACGAACGACGCGGGTCTTGATGGCTCCGGTGCCCAAGAGGGCCTGGATTCGCTTGAGCGCACGACCCCGGAACGTCTCGTCGGAAAGATCGCTTCGGATGTAGGGATGGGGGTCACTTCCCATCTGCTCTTCGGTGTCACGGGTCGCAAGGACCCGCAAGGATCCGGCGCGTGGGACCCGGAGGGTCCTGTGCCCAGGGCGATCCGGTTGCTGCGGGAGGAGCTCGGGGACCGGGTGAATCTGCTCACGGATGTCTGTTTGTGCGGTTATACGGATCTTGGTCATTGTGGTGTGTTCACGCCGGATGGGGCTTCGGTGGACAACGACGCGACCCTTCCGCTTCTTGCCCGCGTCGCTTTGGTCCACGCGGAAGCGGGTGCGGACATGGTGTGCCCGTCGGACATGATGGATGGTCGGGTGGGGGCGATCCGGGAAGCGCTGGAAGAAGCAGGGTACGCTCAGACGGGGATCCTCTGTTACAGTTCGAAGTTCGCAAGTGCCTATTACGGCCCGTTCCGGGTGGCGGCGGATTCCGCGCCTGCGATGGGGGACCGACGAAGCTACCAGTTGGACCCGCGCAATGCACGGGATGCGGTGCGCGTAGCATTGCTCGACGAAGCCGAAGGTGCGGACGCGCTCATGGTGAAACCCGCTTTGCCTTATCTCGATGTGATCCAGGCGATCAAGGGGGCCACACGGATCCCGGTGGCCGCGTACCAGGTGAGCGGGGAGTATGCGTTGACCCGGTTGGGAGCGCAGCAGGGCCTCTTTGAGGAGGCGGCGGCCGTGCGGGAACAGTTGACCGCGATCAAGCGGGCGGGCGCGGATTGGATCATCACGTACCATGCGCGCGACGCGGTCCAGGGAGGGTGGATTGGATGACCAACGGGAACATCACGAAGGAACCCCGCCACGACGGACAAGATCTCTGGGTCCAACAAGCGCGACGATTGATGCCAGGCGGTGTCTCCAGCCCGGTCCGGGCGGCTTTGTCGGCGGGTTCTCGTCCCTTGGTGGTCCGTCGGGCACAGGGCGCGTGGCTGGAGGACGTGGACGGGAACCGCTTCATGGATTTCCAGATGGCGTTCGGGCCTTTGTTGGTGGGACACGCGCATCCGGAGGTGGTGACGGCGGTCCAGCAAGCCGCAGCAGCAGGTCTTCATCATGGTGGGCTCAATGAGGATGAGGTGCGTCTGGCCGGCCGATTGGTCGCGGATCATCCTGCGTTGGAATGGTTGCGGTTCGTGAACTCGGGGACCGAGGCGGTGATGAGTGCCTTGCGCTTGGCGCGTGCGGCGACAGGTAGACCGCTCGTCGTGAAATTCCAAGGGGGTTACCACGGTCATGCGGACGGCCTTCTGGCCAAGGCGGGAAGCGGGGTGGCGTCCTTGGGGATCCCGGATTCCGCAGGCGTGACCGCCGATGCGACGAAGGACACGGTCACGATCGAGCTCGACGATGAAGAGGCCTTGGAGAAACTCTTCGAGGACCGGGGGGCGGAGGTGGCTGCGGTGCTCGTGGAGGGCGTACCGGCGAACCAGGGTCTTTTGCCACAGCGCAGTGAGTGGTTCTCCCGGTTGCGCTCGTTGACGCGCGATCACGGCGCGCTTCTTGTCGTGGATGAAGTGATCACAGGGACACGTTTGGCCTGGGGCGGGGCGAGCGAGTTGTTCGCCCTGGAACCCGATCTGGTCGTTCTTGGGAAAGTGATCGGGGGTGGCGTGCCCGTGGGCGCGTACGGCGGGAGAAGAGACCTCATGGAGCTCGTGGCGCCGTTGGGTCCGGTGTATCAGGCGGGCACGTTGTCCGGGTCCCCGCTGGGGATGGCGGCGGGCCTTGCGACATTGGACGCGTTCGCCGCGCAGAAGGAGGGGCATCGGTTGTTGGAGGAGCGCACGAAAGAGTGGGGCCGGTCTTTGGGGGATCTTGCTGAGGAGGCAGGGGTGTCGTTTTCCGTGAGGAGTCTGGGTTCGCTTCTTTGGTTGCGCCCGGATTCCGGGCCGGCGCCGCGGCGTGCGGTGGATCTTCCGCCCGACTCGTTTCAGGGGTTCCGTCTGCTTCATGATGCGCTTCGTCGGCGGGGGGTGTGGCTTCCTCCGAGTCCGTACGAGGTGTGCTTTTTGTCCACGGCGCACGACGAGGCTTTGTTGGCGCAGGCGTTGGATCGTTTCGCGGGGGCGTTCAAGGAGGTGGCGCGTTGAAACAGGAATTCCAGCTCGCGGAGGGTCCGCCTTCGGCCTTCACGCCGAAAGAGCGTTTTTTGGGCGCACTCGCGGGGGACACGTTGGACCGTCCTCCGGTCTGGTTCATGCGTCAGGCGGGGCGTTATCTGCCCGAGTACCGGGAACTGCGGGAACGTCATTCGTTCCATGAGCGGGTCCGGGACCCGGCCCTGGCGGCTCGGGTCACGTTGCAGCCGTTGGCCCGTTTTCCGTTGGATGCGGCGGTGATCTTCAGCGACATCCTGGTGCCCTTGGAGGCGATGGGGGTCGGCGTGACCTATTCGGGGGGACCACAACTTGAGCCACCGGTACGCAGCATAGAGGACGTGGACGCCCTGCGTGTCCCGGACCTGGATAAGGACCTGCACTTCGTGGGGGACACGATCCGGCACGTCAGGAACACGTTGCCGGACCACGCGGTGCTCGGCTTCGCCGGGGCGCCGTTCACGTTGGCGGCCTATCTTATCCAGGGTTCGGGGAGCAAGGGGTTCCCGGAACTCATGCGGTTCGCTCATGGGGACCCGGAAGGTTGGAGCCGGCTCATGGATCGGCTGGTGGACGCCGCGGCGTCGCATCTGGTCTTCCAGGCGCGCGCGGGCGCCACGGCGGTGCAGCTTTTCGACACGTGGGCCGAGTTGTTGGCACTCGCGGATTACCGCCGTCTGGCGCTTCCCTTCGCGGCGCGGGTGATCGAGAAAGTGCATGATGCGACGGAGGTCCCGGTGATCTATTTCGCACGCGGGACGGCGCATCTGCTGCCCGCCTTGTCGGGGACGGGGGCGGATGCGTGGAGCGTGGATTGGCGCGTGGACCTGGGGCGCGTACGGGATGCGGCACCCGAGCGGGTGGCCCTGCAGGGGAACCTGGACCCGTCGGTGCTCTTTGCGCCGCCGGTTGAAGTGCGCACGCGGACCCGGTCGGTCCTGGATTCTTTGGGAGGTCGGCGGCATGTGTTCAACCTCGGACACGGGATCCTACCGGGCACGCCCATCGAAGGGGTGCAGGCGATGGTGGACACGGTCGTGGGGTGGCGTGCATGAGCATGGAGCGCAAGACGGTGCAGGAGTCGGTGGAACCGTTTGCGGTCTCGGAGGCGTTCGAAGGTTTTGCTCGTTTCGTCATGGATGCCCAACTGCGGGTGGTCTCGGTGTTGGAGGGCCTCGACGAACGATCGGCCGAAGTCGAAACGTGGGATCGGGAGGAGGGAGGTGGCGGCCGGATCGCGTCGTTGCGGGGGCAGCAGGTCGAGAAAGGGGCGGTCCTTTCTTCGCGGGTGCATGGTCAACAGAACCCGCTCACCGGTCGTCCGTTCGTAGCGTGCGGTTTGAGCCTGATTCTTCACCCCCGTTCGCCGCACGCACCCACGGTGCATCTCAACGTGCGGCGGTTCGAAGAGGAGGACGGGGGCTGGTGGGGAGGCGGGATCGATCTGACGCCCATGGGCGTGGTCCATCAGGACGATGTTGATTCTTTCCACAGTGCGTTGCGTCATGGACTGGGCGCGGACTATGGACCGGGCCGGCGTGCGGCGGATGAGTATTTCTTCGTCCCGCACCGCGGACGCCCGCGCGGGGCGGGCGGGGTGTTCTTCGACCAAGTGGACACGGGGAACTTGGAGCGGGACGGCGCCTTGATGCTCAAGGTGGTCGATTGTTTCTTCACGGCTTATTTGCCGGTTCTTCGGCGCAGGATGGACGAAACCTTCAGCGAGGCACAGCGGGATGTGCAACTCTTGGACCGGGGTGTTTATGTGGAGTTCAACCTTCTATACGACCGGGGGACGCGGTTCGGTTTCCAAAGCGGCGGCAACCCGAAGGCGATCCTGTCCAGTCTGCCTCCTTTGGCGTCGTGGTGAAATGAGCGTTGATGGCGATTCGCACGATCCTGTGACGGACAATGTCCTCGAGGGTGTCCGGGTGGTCGTTGTGGGGGCGGGGATCTCGGGGTTGGCAGCGGCCCACGCTTTGCGGGACCACGGGGCCCATGTACAGGTTTTTGAGGCCGATGAACGGCCCGGCGGTCGGATCCGGACGCACCGCGAGGACGGTTTTCTCGTCGAGGCGGGCCCGAACGCCGTGAGCAACGGAGACCCGCGCGTTGCCCGGTTGTTGTCGAGATCGGGTGTTCCCTTGTTGTCGGCGCCTGCGAAAGCGTCGAGGTTCGTCGTGCACGAGGGACGACCCATCGACCTGCCGGTGCACCCGCTGCGTCTTCTGGCGTCTCCTCTTCTTTCCGGGGGTGCCATCGTGAGGGCGTTGGGGGAACCGTTCGTCCGTCCGCTCAAGTCGGGGGAAGAAGAGTCGGTGGCCGGTTTCGTGGTCCGTCGCTTCGGCCGGGGCGTGTTGCCGTTGGTGGACGCGATGGTGACGGGGGTCCATGCGGGGGACCCCGAACGGCTTTCTGCCCGTTACGCGTTGGGGCCGGCGGTGGAATGGGAAAAACAAGGCGGGGTCCTGCGCAACATGCGCAAAGCGGGCTTGGGAGGGTCGGCCCTTGTGGCGCCCGAAGGAGGGATGCAGGCGTGGGTCGAGGCCTTGACCCGCGATGTGGATGTTGCGTACAATCGACGGGTACAACGCATCGAGCCGGGTAACGAAGGGGTCACGGTCCATTGCAACGACCTGAAGGTCCGTACGGACCACGTTGTCCTTGCAACGGATGCCGCGGCGACCCGCCGCATCCTGGGCGGCTCGTCAGCCGGGCCCGTGGTGGCTCCGGTGATCCTTGTGGCGTTCGGTCTGGCCAAGGAGGACGCCTTGTTGAAGGGGTACGGGGTCCTGGTGCCGGAGCGCGAGAAGCGGTTCATTCTGGGGGCGACGTTCGATGGCGACTTGTTTCCGGACCGCGCGCCGGTGGACCGGTGTTTGATCCGGTGTTTTGTGGGCGGTCGCCGTCATCCGGAGCGCACGTCCCTGCCGGATTCGGAGATCGAGCAAAGGGCGTGGCGGGACCTGTCGGAGTTGGGCGTGGTCCGTGGACGACCCGTGTTCGCCCGCGTGCTGCGGACGCCGGGGATCCCTCAATTGGAGGTGGGG
>CAZSQF010000083.1:0-10383 GCA_964608935.1 uncultured Actinomycetota bacterium
GTCGCGACGACGAGGAATGGCTCGGGCAGGGCGCGCGCCCTGCCGTCGACCGAGACCTGTCGCTCCTGCATCGCCTCGAGCAGGGCGGCCTGGGTCCGCGGGGGCGTGCGGTTCACCTCGTCGGCGAGCAGCAGGTTGGTGAAGACCGGACCTTCACGGAAGCGGAACGACGTGCCGTCCGCGTCCAGGATGGTCTGGCCCGTCACGTCCGAAGGCATCAGGTCCGGCGTGAACTGGAGCCGCGTCGATCGGAGGTCGAGCGCCGCCGCCAACGTGGTGACGAGCAACGTCTTGGCCACACCGGGGACACCCTCGAGGAGGACGTGGCCGCGTACGAGCAGCGCCGTCATGAGCCCCGTGACCACACCGTCCTGGCCGACCACGACCTTGGCGATCTCGTCGCGTACCGCCGCGAGGGATTCCCGGGCGGCGTCGGGATCCCGCGGCGGGGCATCGGCGTGCGGTGGGCTCGGGGGTGCGGCATCGGCTGGTTCGTTCATCGGCTGACTCCAAGCTCCCTATCGGTAGGCTGTTCTACAGATGAGTCGGTGTAACGATTTATCGATAAACCGTTCGATCGAGTCCACCCGTGCCGGCACGCGGTTTCGACGTGTCGGACCGCGCGTGCAGCCGCCAGGAGGGCCTGGTCGTCGTCGACCGGCGCATCGATCAGCGCCTGCTGCACCGTCGCACGATCGATGCCGAGACGCGCCTCGGCGAGCTCGGTGAGCGCAGCCGCTGACGACGGCACGCCGAGCGTCCGTGCGAGGGTGGCCCGGGCAGTGGCTCGGAGCCGGTCGGCAGCCCCCTGCCGGCTACCGGCCCGGTGGGTCAGCTCCGCGATCGAGCGAGTCAGCTCGGCAGCGGGGATGACCGGTGGCAGGGCTTCGGGGACGGGGCGACCGAATCGCCGACCACGCCACAGGACCCCGAGCAGGACGGCAGCGAGCAACAAGCCGAGAGCGTGCCAGACGCGGTCGGCGATCAGCTCGGTCATCGGAGTGTCGCCCTCGCCCACCGGTGGGCGAGGCACGATCGACAGTCGGGATCCGGAGGTGGGTCCGAGGAGGGACACGGCGAGCACGGCGTTGTCGGCCTCGTCGAGCCGCGCGTTGACGAAGGGGGCTGCCGAGCCGATCGCGATGACGACGCCATCGCCCTGCGGGCGGGCGATCAGCCAGGCCACCTCCTCCTCCCCGAAGCAGGTGGTCACCTCGTTGCTCTCCTCGGGCACGCGCATGCCCGCCCAGTCGTCATGCACGACCTCGCCGACCGACCCCAGCGCGGCCGGTGCACAGTCCGGGGCCCGGCCCGTGGGGCCGACGCGGTCCGTGATGCCCGCACCCGCAGGCACGAGGCCGTTCAGGCGCGCGTCGGCACCCGCGACCACGAGCGTGCCCCCGGCCTCCACCCATTCGAGCAACGCCTCACGCCGCTCCGAGCCGAGAAGGTCGACCGGAACGAACACCCGGGTGTCGGTGTCGGTCGGCGGTTCCAGGGAGACCGTGACCGCGACGCCGAGTCCTTCGAGGAGGTCGACGACGCCTCGCAGTCCGTTGGGGCCGGTCGCGGTGGGATCCAACGGCCGGTCCTCGGCCGGCGCGCCGGCGACGAGCACGGCGATCGCCAGGACGACGATGCCCAGGAGCCAGGCGCCCGCGAGGCGCAGTCGGCGACGCGCGGTCGGAACGGCGCTCACGCCGGCACCCCCGCTCGAACCCGGCCACGGCGTACCGCGCCGACCGCGTTCGCAGCCACCTCGGCGTCGTCCTCATCGGCCCGTTCGTTGCCGTACCAGACCGCTTCGAACCGTCGGCCGACGGCTTCCACGACGGTCGTGAGCTCCGGCGCCTCGCGGGCCACCTCCGCCGTCAGCTCACGCACCGTGCGGCCGGGCACGTCCTGGATGACGCCGGCGTCGGTCAGCGCGACTATCAGCGCGCCGTAGCGGCACCGCAGCGCTTCCCGCCAGCGCTCGGCCCCGACATGCTGGTGCGCCTCCCTGAGCCAGTCGTCGACCGTCCGGCTGGGGGGCGCGGACGGCACGGTCTGGGCGGAGCGGTCGACCACCAGCCCACGCGTCCAGTACCAGACCACCACAGCGAACACCGCGAGCCCGATGACCACGACGACCCAGGCGCCCGCCGTGCCGAAGCCGATGGCCGAGAGGGCGTTCCAGAGACCTTCCGCGAGCTGCCGGCGCAGCCAGCGCAGCGCCTGTGCCACCGGGCCGGCGGCATCCTCCCGGTACGGCGGACGGGACAACAGGTCGCGCGCCATGTCCCGCACGCGGCCCGGATCGTGCTCGAGCGACGGGACGCCGATGGCGAGGCGCGCGAGGACGGCCAGGAGCACGGCTACTCCGCACCGAGGCGGCGGGCGCGCAGCTCGAGGTCGTATCCCTCGAGCCGGACGCGGGCGTCGAGGTAGAGCAGCAGCGCCGCTGCCATGGACAACGGGACCGAGACGAGTGCGGCCAGGGTCGACGCGCTGCCGTCCACGACCCAGCCCCAGGGCCCGACGACCTCAGCCAGGAAACCGAGTGGGAGCGTGAGGCTGACCGTGATCACCGACACGAGCAGCGTCATCAGCAGGGTCACACCCAGGACCCGCCCGAAGCGGCGGCCGAGCACCCAGAAGCAGCGCCGCAGCGTGTGCCAGGGCCCCCGTTCCTCGACCACCGCGACGGGCGGGATGAGGTAGATCAGGGCCAGGAACAGCAGGAAGCTGAGGGGCAGGGTCGGCACCGCCACCAGGACTCCGAGCGGGGGGCTCGCCGCGAACGCCGCCGCGATGACGAGCCCGAGGCCGAGCAGCGCGCCGAAGCCCATGAGCAGCAGCACCGCGGAGCCACCGAGCGTGGCCCAGAGCCGACGCCCCGCGGCACCCAGCGCCGCTCCGACGCCAGTCGGGAGATCCTGGTCGGCCCGCAGCATCACCCACACGACGGCCGCACCCACGAGCACGTTCACGACCATGCCGACGATCCCGACGACCGTGCCGACGGAGGCGATCCGGATGAAGAAGTCGATGGCCGCCGCCGGGTCTGCGAAGTTCTGTTCGAGTTGTGCCGGGTCGTCGAAGTCCGGCAGGACGCGCGTGATGATCAGGCTCGACACCATCTGGTATGGCCCCTGGACGAGCAGGACCAGGACCGCTGCCGTGGCGAAGGTCGCCCGTAGGGCTCGGAACGACGAATCCAGGATGTCGCCGACGGTCAACGGCCGGAGCGGCAGCAGGCGCCCGCGTTGTTCGCGTTCCCAGGGCACCGGACCCGGATCGAGGGCACCGGGCGGGGGCGGGGGTGGACGTGACGGGCCGTCCGAGCCGGGGAGGCCTTCGCCCCCCTGCTCGGGATGCTCGCCCTGGTCGCTCACGATTCGTCCCCCACGATCACGGCCTCGGCAGCCTAGCCAGCCAGCAGGCTAAACCCTGCCAGCCGGCCGACCGATACCCTTCCTGGGCAGTCGGTCGGTCCTGGCGACTCACGCGAGAGGGACGCTCTTGGGGCGGTGGCGGCAAGGCGGGCTCGGGCGACCGGCCACCTCAGGCCCGCCCTACTGGCTGCTCGCCGTGGTGTCCCGTGGCGTCCTGCTGCGCGCTGCCCGGATCCTCGGCCTCGCCCTCGTTCCGGTGCTGAGCCCCGATCTCGGGGACCTGCCGGTCACCCCCTACCTGTTGTTGGTCGCCCTGGTCGCGCTGTTCGGTCTCTGGCAGCCCTTCCGGGGCTCACTGCTCGTCGAGGGTGCCGGGGCGCTCGTCCTGACGCTCGCGGCAGGGACGCTGGCGACCCTGTTCCTCCCGTACCTCGCGGTCCTGGTCGTGGCGATCGGCCGGCGCCACGATCTGCCGGCCGGCGTCCTCGGCGGCGTGTGCCTGTCCATGGCCCAGCTGGCGCCCCTCTTCTGGGCCAGCGGCGTCACGTCGGCGGACCTGCCGACGGTCGTCACGACCTTCGCCTTCCTGCCGCTGCTCGGTGCCACCGCCGGCATGTGGTCTCGCGTCGTCGGCGCGCCCCCGGCGGGGCGACGGGTCCTCCAGGAGACCAACCGTGTGCTGCGAGAGCTCGTGCAGCTGTCGGCCGACGCCCCGGGCGGGCTGTCCGCGAGCCCGATCGGGGCCGCCGCGGTCCAGGACGTGGCCGAGACCACCGGCTCCCCCCTGGTGGTGCTCTACGAGGTCTCGGGAGGAAGCCTCGAGCTCCGGGCGTCCGAGGGCTCACGACACGAGACCCTCCCCGACCACCTCGACTGGTCGGACCTTCCGTTCTCCGATGACGACGAGCCGTCGCAGCTCGTCCGGCCGACCTCCGGTGACATCGACCTCGGGGCGCTCCGCCCCCTCACCGAGCTGTTCGACCCGTTGCTGCTCGTCCCGATCACACGCGACGGGATCCGGTATGGCGTGCTCCTCGTTGCGGGCGAGATGCGCAAGCGACTGGGGTATCTGCACCAGGTCGCCGCCGACACCGCTCTGGCCCTCGAGAACGCCACGTTGTTCCAACGCGCTCGAGATGCGGCCGCCGACGCCACGCGTGACGCGCTCGCACATGACCTCCACGACGGCGTCGCCCAGTCGCTGACACACCTCCGGCTGGAGCTACAACTGCTGGCGACGCTGCTCGAGGACCCCGAGGCAGCCGAGCAGGCCGAGCGACTGTCGAGGGTGGCCGCCCGCGCCGTGACCGACCTCAGGGCCACGATCGACGTCCTGCGGACCGACACGGCCGACGATCTCGTGCACGAGCTGTCCACCTCCCTCCGCGACCTCGACGGGGTGAACGCCACGAAGGTGGAGTTCCAGCACGACCTGCGGGTGCAGCTCGACGGTGCGTTCGCGACCCAGCTGCGCTTCGTGGCCCAGGAAGCCGTCTCCAACGCGGTTCGGCACGGCGGCGCAAGCGTCGTCCGCGTCGGGTTGAGGGGAGACGACCAGCATGTCGTCCTCGAGATCGAGGACGACGGGCGTGGCATCCCGACCGACGGGCCGCGAGGATCCGGGCTCGGGATGACCGCCATGACACGACGCGCCGCGCGGCTCGGCGCCTCGCTCGACGTGGCCGACCGAGCGGGCGGCGGCACGGTCGTCCGCCTCGATGTTCCGCTCGACTCCTCGGGTGCGGCCGCGGGGCCACCCACCGCGTCGACGCTCGGCGTGGCCGGGAGGCTGACCTGATGCGCGTCCTTGTCGCTGACGACCACCGGCTGGTGCGCCAGAGCATCGTCAAGGCGATCGGCACACTCGATGACTTCGAGGTCGTCGGCGAGGCGGGTGACGGAGGGGAGGCGGTCGATCTGGTGCGATCGCTGCGCCCAGACGTCGTCCTCCTCGACATCACGATGCCGGGGATGGACGGGTTGCAGGCAGCACGGGTCATCCTGGAGCTGGGCGTCGACCCGAGCCCCGAGATCGTCTTCTTGTCCATGCACGACGATCTCCGCACGATCCAACGCGCGCTCGATCTCGGGGCCGCGGGCTATGTCTCCAAGGACGCCTCCCTGGCGGAGGTGACCGAGGCGCTGCGGGCCGTCGGCGCCGGGTCCTCGTTCCTGAGTCCGGTCGTGGCCGCCAAGGTGATGGACCTGGCGAGTCAGCGTGAGGGCCACGCCGTGACGCGGCTCACCGACCGTGAGCTCGAGGTCCTCGAGCTGTTGAGCGGCGGGGCGAGGCTCGACGAGATCGCGGAGCGGCTGTTCCTGTCCGTCAAGACCGTCAAGAACCACCTCACGAGCATCTACGCCAAGCTCGGGGTCTCGACCGGCACCCAGGCCGTCGCCAAGGCCTACCAGGAAGGGCTGGTGAACCCCACGCAGCGGCGTTGAGGACACATCCGCGCGTGGTCTCGCACCACCCTAGAGCTCGTCCATGACGTCGTCGGTCAGCCGCTCGGACACGAGCCGACCGGTCGGGTCGAAGCGGAATCGCTCGAAGTCCTTGCGGTACTCGACGTCGACGTGGTTCGGGCCCCCCCGGTTCTTCTCCACGGACAGCACGACCCAGTCCCGGAATCCGCGGGCGCCGAGTGGGTCGTACGCCAGGTGGGCCTTCGACACGGCGTTGACCTTGTCGTTCATCACCAGCGCCACGTCCGATTCGAACACCAGCGCCGATGAGCCCCGGAAGTGATGCATGCGAACACGTCGCGTGCGCAGGCCCTCCATCTCCACGGCCGCCAGGGTGATGACCGGGATCTGGCGATTGAGCGCGAGGTCCTTCAAGGCCTCGGTGACGAGCGTGACCTTCTCGGCCTCGTTCACGGTTGCTGCCTCCAGCCGAACCTTCTGGAGGTAGTCGACGAACACGACCGGATGTGTCACGGACAGCTGGTCGATGAACGCTTCGATCTCGGGCACGCCCGTGTGAGCCCCGCTGGCGCGAACGAGGTGCAGCCGGGATCCGTACGCGCCGAGTCGCTCGAGGACCTCGTCACCGGCCTTGGCGGAGCTCAGGATCTCCTGGAGACCGGCGCCGGCGCTGGCCGCACTGGTCACCACGGCGTCACGCACCGCTTCGGCCACTTCGCTGGGCAAGCCTTGCAGCTCCATCGTCAGGAGGCGAACGAGCAGCTCGACCTCCTCGTGCTCGTAGCACACGTAGATGACGTCCTGTCCATCGAGCGCCATCTGGCGGGCCCACTGCAGTGCCATGACCGTCTTGCCGACACCCGGCGCCCCACCGACGATCGTGAGCGCCCCGGGGTGCACGCCGCCACCCAGCACCCGATCGAGTGGTGTGAAGCCGGTGGCCACCGGCACCAGCTCGCGGGCTTCGCCGCGCTCGAGCTCGGCGTTCAGCTCATCCACGAGCGCGCTGACATTGGCCAGGCGCCCGCGGCCCGGTAGCTGCTCGTCGACGGTCGCGTCACTCATCGTGTCAGTCTGCCTTTGCATCGGGGCCCCAGGACATCCACATCCGGTGCGCATCTTCGCATGCGGACGCGCCCCCTGCCGCCAATCGGGGCCACACGTGCTCGCAGGCGGCGAGCGTCGCGCCCAGACCCGCCGGACGTCGACGCCGCGGGGGCGAGGCCATGCCCCGGGCGCCGAACGGCGCGCAGCGGCGATCTGAGTGCGTCTTCGCAGGTCACCAGCCACGACGGCGGACTCCGCCGGCCGGCACCGGGTGGCCTGCGCACCGGGCCAGTCACTCGGGACCCACCCCGACACGAGCCCGGACCAGCTCGACGGGCGCGACCGGGGCGTCGCCGACCTCGACCACGCGGGGCAGCTCGGCGATGACCCGGTCGGCGTCTTGCTCGCTGCGGGCGAGAATGCGCACGGCGGGCATCTCGCCGTCGAGACGGTCGCCCGTGCGTGCGAACACCTCCAGGCCCACCGCCAGGTCCAGTTCGTCGCCCTGACGCAGCCGACCGGCTCCCAGCGTGGTCGCCAGCTCGCCGAGCCGCTGGCACGCAAAGCCCTGGACGGTCCCGGCGGCCGGGATCCAGTCGCGGACGACCGGCGCTGCTGGAAGGACATCCCAGGGTGAGTCTGCCACCGTCGGGTCACCCCCCTGGGCCGCCACGAATTCCCTGAACTTCTCCTGTGCCGTGCCGTCTTCCAGGAGCTGGCGGGTTCGTGCACGGGCGGCCTCGGCCGATTCGCCGGTCAGCTCCAGCGCAGACGCCGCCAGATCGAGCGACAGCTCGGCCAGCCGTCCCCGCCGCTCGCCCCGCAGCACCTCGATGGCGATGCCGACCTCGATGGCGTTGCCGATCCCGTCGCCCAGCGGCTGGGACATGTCGGTCACCAGCGCCCCGGTGCGTCGGCCGTGGGCCTCGCCGATCTCCACGCACAGCCGCGCCAGGGCGACGGCCTCGTCGACGTCCTCGACGAACGCGCCCGAGCCCGTCTTGACGTCGAGCAGGACGTGCGCCGCGCCTCCGGCGACCTTCTTGCTCATCACGCTCGATGCGATCAGCGCTGGGCTCGCCACCGTGCCCGTCACGTCGCGCAGCGCGTACAGCCGCTTGTCCGCCGGAACCAGGTCCTGGGTCGCCGCGGCCACCGCCAGACCGACCCGTGCGACCTGGTCGCGCAGCTCCTCGGCGCTGAGGTCGACCCGGAACCCGGGGATCGCCTCGAGCTTGTCCAGGGTCCCGCCGGTGTGCCCGAGACCGCGCCCCGACAGCTTGGCGACCTGGCAGCCGGCGGCCGCCAGCAACGGCCCCACGACCAGCGTGGTCGTGTCCCCGACCCCGCCGGTCGAATGCTTGTCGACCGTCGGACCGACCAATATCGACAAATCGACGCGGTCCCCGGACTCGACCAGCGCCTCGGTCAGCGCCACGGCCTCGTCGCGACTGAAGCCCCGGATCACCCCGGCCATCAAGAACGCGGCCATCTGGGCCTCGTCGACCGATCCCTGGAGGTAGGCGGCGATCAACGCCCTGACCTCGTCGTGGGTCAGCTCGCCCCCATCACGCTTGCGCGCGATCAGGACCGGAACCTCCAGACTTGTCGACATACCGGTTTACCTCTTTATATGTGTCGACTTCTCGATGAATCGATCCCGCGTGGCGGCCGGGGGTGCAGATCCATCAGCTCAATCGCCGGACGATGGCGGAGTCCGGACCCCGGTCGTCGAGCTCCTGGAGCAGCTCGGCCACCCCCTCCCGCACGATGCGACCGCGATCGACCGCGATGTCGAACTCGGCCCGCAGACGCAGACGCGCCTGCTCGAGATCGAGCAGCTCCTGGCTGGTGAGGTAGACCGTGATCTTCTGGTCGTGGCGGACCCGGCCCGACGCCTCCGGCGTCCCGGCGTCACCGTCCTCGTTGTCACGCACATCGGGCGCCGTCGACCTGCTGGCCCGGTCGGGCCCGGTCGTGGACCGAAACAGCTCGTCGGCGCCGGGAAGGCTAGCTCGACGGTTCACGTTGCAGCACCTCCTCGGCGAGGTCGCGGTAGGCCTTGGCCCCCGGCGAGCGCGGGGCGTAGGTGAGGATGGATTCGCCGGCGACCGGGGCCTCGGCGAAGCGGATGGTCTTGCGCACGACCGTGTCGTAGACCAGGTCGCCGAACGCGTCACGGACCCGATCCAGAACTTCCCTGGTATGGAGCGTTCTGGTATCGAACATAGTGGGAATAATTCCCTCGAGTGCGAGTTGAGGGTTGAGCCGTTCCTGGACCCGCTCGATGGTCCGCATCAACAGGGACATGCCCCGCAGGGCGAAGTATTCGCATTCGAGCGGCACGATCACCCCGTGGGCGGCGGTCAGGCCGTTGATCGTGAGCAGCCCGAGGCTGGGTGGGCAGTCGATCAGCACGAAGTCGTAGCGGTAGATCAGCCGCTCGAGCACGCGTTTGAGCGCCTGTTCGCGCGCGACCTCCTGAACGAGCAACAGCTCCGCCGCCGCGAGGTCGATGTTGGCGGGCAGCAGGTGCAGGCGCTCGACCGCAGTCTCACACAGTGCGTCGTCGAGCGTCGCACCGTTGCGCATCAGCAGGTCGTACACCGTGGTCTCGAACGAGTGGGGCTCGAGCCCCAACCCGACACCAAGCGAGCCCTGGGGATCCATGTCGACGAGCAGCACACGCTGACCCTGCTCGGCGAGGCCCGCGCCCAGATTGATCGTCGTGGTGGTCTTGCCGACACCGCCCTTTTGGTTGGCGAGCGCGATCACGTGGGCCGGCCGACGCTTCTTGGGTCCCCGGCGCGCAGGTGGACGGCGATCGGCGAGCGCCTGTGCGGTCTCGGCGCCCCAGTCGTCGGTCTCCGGCTGCTTGACCACAACGGCTCCCTCCTGGCACACCGCACTGTCGATATATCGTCTCCAGACAGAGGAGACATATCGATACTTCGACTTGTCGCTGAATCGTTCGATCGATGTGCTGCTGCGACCCTAGCCGTGGCCATGAGTGGCCGACAAGACCGGATCCGCGCCCCCGCCCGGAGGTCCGTTATATGACGTGTGTGCACACCCCTGCATGGCGCGGTGGGCCGTCAGGCCGACCGCTCGGCACACCCGACGCAGGTCACCGACAGTGGCCGGACCTCGAGCCGTGCGGGTGCGATCTGGTCGCCACAGGACGCACACCGGCCGTAGCTGCCGTCGCCCATCCGTTGGAGTGCCGCATCGATCTGCTGGACCCGGAGCCTCGCGACCTCGATCTTGGCGAGCAGCTCCGATCGCTCCTCGGTCGCCTGTGCCGAGTCCGCGAAGCCGTCGTTGCTGATCTGGAGGTCGCGCACGGCCTCGTCGTAGGGATCGGCGCCCTGCTCCTCGAGAAATGCGATCTGGAGGGCCCGGTCCGCCTCGAGCTCCGCACGCAGATCGTCGAGTATCGCCTGGTCCATGGCCTGGCCCTTCCTTCGACCTTCGAGCCTAGCCCTGACGCCGGGCGCGGGGATGGGCGCGCTGGTAGGCCTCCTGGAGCGCC
>CAZSQF010000084.1:0-10333 GCA_964608935.1 uncultured Actinomycetota bacterium
AGGATGCGGTGGGCCACGGCATCGATGAAGTCGCGGTCGTGGCTGACGAACAGCAGCCCGCCGGGCAGCTCGGTCAGCGTCGTCTCGAGCCACGCGATGGTGTCGAGGTCGAGGTGGTTGGTGGGCTCGTCGAGGACGAGCAGGTCGGGGCGGGACAACAGCAGCCGGGCGAGCGCAACCCTGACGCGCCAGCCGCCGGACAGCTCGGTGGTGGGTCGGGCGGCGTCCGCGGGCGCGAAACCGAGGCCGGCGAGGACCCGGTGGGCCTCCGATTCGATCCCATAGCCGCCGAGCTGCTCGAAGCGGTCCTGCGTCGCGGCATAGGTCGTGAGCAGCCGCTGCTGTTCGTCACCGGAGGCCGATTCGAGCCGGCGCTCGAGGTCGCGCAGCTGGTCCTCGAGCACCGTCACGTGCGCCGCGCCCTCGAGCACGTGCTCGAGCACGGTCCCCGACGCACCGACCGCGTCCACCACGTCCTGCGGGAGCCAGCCGATACGGGTGCTCCTGGGGCGGCTGACGGTCCCCTCATCGGGCTCGCGGCCGCCGACCACGACCTGGAGCAGGGTGGTCTTGCCGACGCCGTTGCCCCCGACGAGCGCGACACGCCGGCCAGGCGGCAGGCGGACCGACACGTCGGAGAAGAGCCGGTTGGCGCCGAGGGTGACGCCGACGCCGCTCAACGCGATCACGGTGCGACGACCCCCCGCCCACGGCGTCGAATGGCTTCCATCCCCGGGAGGCTACCGAGCAGCGCCGTACCCTCCCACGCATGCATCTGGTGTCGATCGACTCTGTCGCCGCGTCCGTGGACGGTCGGACGCTGTTCCGCGACGTGTCGTTCGGCCTGACCGACCAGGACCGGGTGGGTGTGGTCGGACCCAACGGATCGGGCAAGACGACGCTGCTTCGCATCGTGGCGGGTGATCGGCCGGTGGACGCCGGCAGCGTCGTCCAGCGGCGCGGTCTGCGCGTTGCCTGGCTGCCACAGGTCCCGGACCTCGACGCCGGCACCGCCCACGAGGTCGTCAGCGATGGGGACCCGGCCGCTCGCCCCGATGAGGTCGAGGCACTGCTCGACCGCATGGGGGTCGATCCCGGCCAGCCGGTCGCGGCCGCCTCCGGCGGCCAGCGCCGGCGCATCGCACTCGCCCGGACGTTGCTGCCGCCGAGCGACCTGCTGGTGCTCGACGAGCCCACCAACCACCTCGACGTCGACACGATCGACTGGCTCGAGGACGAGCTGCGACGGCGCGCCTGCGGCATCGTGCTGGTTACCCACGACCGCTACGTCCTCGAGCGGCTCACCAACCGGATGCTCGACATCGACCCGCCGGCACCGGGCGAGGTGGCACAGGTGTGGTGGCACGAGGGGTCGTACTCCTCGCTGCTCGAGGCGCGCACCGAACGGGCCGCACGTCGGGAGCGCACGACGCTGCGGGCGAGGAACCTGTTGCGCAAGGAGGTGGCGTGGCTGCGCCGTGGTCCCCGCGCCCGCACCTCGAAGCCGAAGTTCCGGGTCGAGCAGGTCGAGGCACTCCGCCAGGCCGCAGCGGGCGACGAGGAGGCGCGCCCCCTGGAGCTCGGGACGGGGCGCACCCGGCTGGGCAACGACGTGTTCGACCTCCGCGGCGTTACCGTGAGCCGTGGCGGCCGTCGCGTGCTCGACGAGGTGGATCTCACCATCGGGCCGGGCGAGCGGGTCGCCGTGGTCGGTCCGAACGGGTCGGGCAAGACGACCCTGCTCGAGGTGCTGGCGGGCCGGTTGGCGCCGGAGCACGGCACCGTGCGCACCGGCGTGACCGTCGAGGTGGGTCTCTACGAGCAGGAGGCGCGGGCGGCGGCGACCGACCACCGGAGCGTGCTCGAGACGGTGCTCGACGTCGCACCGCACGTGCCGCTGGCGAGCGGTGAGACGCTGCCCGCCCATCGGCTGGCCGAGCGGTTCGGGTTCGACCCACGCCTGCAACGCACGCCCGTGTCGCTGCTGTCCGGGGGCGAGCGTCGGCGGGTCGCGCTGCTCGCCATGCTCGTGACCGCACCCAACGTGCTCCTGCTCGACGAGCCCACCAACGACCTCGACCTCGACACCCTCACGGCCCTCGAGGACCACCTCGACGGGTTCCACGGATCGCTGGTGGTCGCCTCGCACGACCGCTACCTGCTCGACCGGCTCACCGACCGGGTCGTCGCGGTCGACGACGGCGGGCTGAGCGACCACCTCGACTGGCAGTCGTACCGCGAGACGCGGCGGTTGGCCGGCGACTCCGCGGGGGGGCCGGCGCGGGCGCAACCGGAGCGGGCAACCGACAACCGCGAACGTCAACGTGCCCGCAGGCGGCTGCGGTCGGTCGAGCAGCGACTCGAGGACCTCTCGGCGCGCCGCGACGAGCTCCTCGCGGCCATGGCCGCGGCGTCCACCGATCACGAGCGGCTGAGCCGCCTCCAAGCGGAGCTGGCCGAGGTCGAGCGAGAGCTGGCCGAGGTCGAGGACACCTGGCTCGGCCTGGCCGTCGACTGATGCCCGGACCCGGACTACGGTGAAGTCCGTCGCCGCGTGTGCCGATGGGATAGCGGGGTTTGCGGACCGTGCCGACGGGGTCCCGAAGGGCATCGATGCGACGTGGTGGCGTCCTCGTGGTGGTGGTCGTCCTGACCACCGGCCTCGTTGTGCCCGCATCCAGCGCGGATCCCGACCTCGAGGCGTCCGAGCTCGAGGTGGTGGAGGGGCGGCTCGCCGGGGCCGAACGGGAGCTGGCCGAGATCGAAGCGTCCGTCCGTCGCACGAGCGACGAGATCGCCGCTCTCGACCAACGCCTCCGCACGGCGACCACCGAGCTGTCCCAGGTCCGTGACCAGCTCGCGCGGGCCGAGGCGGCGTTGGCCACGGCACGGGTGGAGGAACGACGCACCGCCGGGGCGCTGAGCGAGGCCGACCGGGAGCTCGACGGCCTGTTGAGCGAGTGGGACAGCCAGCGCACCCGGCTCGAGGAACGCGCGGTGCAGGCCTACAAGCACGGTCGCGGGGCGAGATCCGACCTGTTCATCCGAGGGGTGATCAGCGCGGCGGACTGGCACGAGGTCACGGTCACCTTCGAGACGGTCGGGCGCATCATCGAGGACGACCGCACGCTCGTCGACACCACCGCCGAGCTGACCCGGGACACAGCCTCGGTCCGCGGAGCGGTCGGGCAGGCGCGGCAGACCGCGCTCGCCGCGGCCCGGGAGGCAGCGACCGAGCAGCGCCGGGTCGAGCGGCTCGTGTCGCGCCAGGAACGGCTGGTCGCCCAGGTCGAGGAGGAGCTCGCCAGGAAGGCGGTGGTGCTGCGCGAGCTCGAGGCGGACGCGGAGGCACGCGCGGCACTCGTGCTCCAGCTGCGGCGGCGGGTGTTCGAGTTGGAGGTGGCCGCCTTGGGGGCCCTGGTACCGGTCAACCTGGGGCTCGACGTCCACGGGGCAGCGCCGGTGTGGGCGGAGGGGCTCCCCGCAGCCGGGCAGCCCTATGGCCCCGCGATCGAGGCGATCGCGGGCCGGCACGGGATCGACGGCCGGCTCCTGGCGGCGGTGGTGTGGGCCGAGTCCGGCTTCCGTGCCGACGCCGTGTCCCACGCGGGCGCCCTGGGGCTCACGCAGCTGATGCCGGCGACCGCCAGGGGACTCGGGGTCGACCCGAGGGACCCGCTGCAGAACCTCGACGGCGGTGCGCGCTACCTCCGCAGCCAGCTCCAGCGGTTCGGGTCGGTCGACCTCGCGCTCGCGGCCTACAACGCCGGCCCGGGCCGCGTCGAGACGGCCGGTGGGATGCCGGACCTCGTCGAGACCCAGCTGTACGTGCTCAACGTGCTCGAACGCTACGCCCGCCTCGCCGGCGTCTGAGCTGGCCACCGACGGCGGACGCTAGGCTCGCCGGGTTGCCGTCCGCGAGCCACTGCAAACGATGCGTCCGCTGTCGCGCTCTGCCGTCCTGACCGGGATCGTGGTCGGGGTCGTGGCGGTGTCGTTCTCGGCGATCCTGGCCCGCTTCGCGATGGGTCACGACCCCGAGGTCCTGTCGGCGGCGCCGGGCTTCGCGCCGGCACTGGCCGTCGCGTTCTGGCGGACCGCCCTCGGCGCGGTCGCGCTCGCACCCGCCGGATGGCGCGCGCAGCGGCGCAATTCGTCGCGGCTGACACGCCGGCTCCACCGCCTGTTGGCCGCATCGGGCCTGGCGCTTGGTCTGCACTTCGCGCTGTTCCAGGGCTCGCTCGCGCTCACCACCGTGGCGTCGTCGGTCACGCTCGTGACGATGGCGCCGATCTTCGTCGCGCTCGGCGGCTGGTGGCTGCTGCGCGAGCCGACCGACCGGCGGACGTGGGTCGGCATGGGGATCACGATCGTGGGCGCGGCCGTGATCGGCCTCGCGGACCTGGCTGCCGTCGACCTCGGGACCCGCGCCCTGATCGGTGACGCGATGGCGTTCGGCGGAGCGTTCGGCATCACTGCGTACCTGCTGATCGGGCGGGTGGCGCGACGTGCGCTGCCGGCGACGACCTACTCCGCGGTGGTGTACGGGTGGGCCGCTCTCGGGCTGCTCGTGGCCTGCCTGTCGCTGGGGGCGCCGCTGGTCGGCTACCGCCCGATGACCTGGCTCGCGCTCCTCGGGATCGTGGTGGGACCCCAGCTGCTCGGCCACACGGTGTTCAACACGCTGCTGTCGACGGTTTCGGCAACGGTCGTGGCGATCGTGGTGCTGGCCGAGCCCGTCGGTGCCGGGGTGCTCGCGTGGCTGCTGCTCGACGAGCTGCCCTCGAGGTGGTTCTACCTCGGTGCCCCCCTGGTCCTGGCCGGGGTCGCCGTCGCCACCGTACGACGCCGGACGGCCACCGCGGGCTCGCGGTGGCCGTCCGGTGTTCGTGCTGGAGGTCAGAAGTCGTCCTCCTCCTGACCGCCGTCCTCGAAGCCCTCCTCCTCGAGCAACGGCTCGTCCTCGATGCCGGGGTCGACCGGCTCGTCGACCTCACAGGCCACGGCGCCCAGGACGAGCGCAGCCGATGCGCCCATCAGGGCGGCTCTTCGCGTCAATGTGAGTCTCACGCGTCCCTCCTTCTGGTTCGGGAACGTGCGACAGCGACGGTAGGAGGCGTTCGGCGGACCGCTGCGAGCGCCCTCGGGCAGTCGCCCACCCGTCACCCGGCCACCGGCCGGACGGATCTAGTAACGGATCTAGTACCAGAGCGGCAGCGTGGGCCGGTCCTCCGACACACCGACGATGGCTCCGATCGCTCGGCCGTCGCGAGCGCCGGCGTCGACGCGCTCGGCCAGTGAGCGCGGCGGTTCGTCGGGGTCCATGTCGAGGTCTCGCACGACGACGGTCATGGTGCCCTTGAGCCCGAGGGCGGCCTCGAGCCAGGGGGCGTCCACGCCGGCCCGCGGGGCGCGCAGCAGGACGGTCTCACGCTCGTCCACGAGCCGTAGCTCGTCGTCGTCCACGACGAACCCCACCCGTGCGCCGTGGGGCAGCGACACGCCGAGGAACGCGGGGAGCTCCACGAGGCCGCGTTCGAGCAGCGCCGTCGCGAGCTCGGCGCCCCGCCCCTCGTCCCCCACCGCGGCCACGAGCAACGGCAGGCCCCGGGCCAGCAGGAAGCGGACCTCGACGTCGTCGCTCACTCGGCCATCCATCGGTCCGACGGAACCTGTACGCGCACGGTCGCCCTCGCGGGCTCACCACCCCGAGACTACCCAGCCGCTACGGTGCGGCCGCGGTCACGATCTGGAGGTCGCCGTGCCGTCCGCCTCGCCCCGGCTGCTGGCGGTCGACGGCAACTCGCTCGGTCACCGCGCCTTCCACGGGGCCCGTGCGGACGCCCCCGACCAGCCCGCATTCGTCACCGGCGCCGTGATGACCATGCTCGCGTCAGCCTGGATCGAGGGGCCCTACGACGCGCTGGTGGTCGCGTTCGACCACGCCGAGAACCGCCGCAAGGTCGACCACCCCGAGTACAAGGCCAACCGGGCCGAAACCGATCCGGAGCTGCGACCCCACCTCGTCGCGCTGCGCGAGCACCTGGCCGCCTGCGGTGCCACCGTGGCCGAGCATCCCGGGGCGGAGGCCGACGACCTCCTGGCCGCCGCGGCTGATGCCTGTGTCGCGCGCGGCTGGAACTGCGACCTGCTCAGCTCGGATCGCGACCTCATCGCCCTCGTCGGGCCGGGCACCCGTCTGCTGCGGCCCCGGGCCACGTTCGCCGACCTCCGCGTCGAGGACGAGGCGGCCGTCCGCGCCGAGTACGGCATCGACCCCACCCAGTACACCGACCTGGCCGCGCTCCGCGGCGATCCCTCGGACGGGCTCGAGGGCGCGCGCGGGATCGGACCCAAGACGGCGGCGCGGCTGCTGCGCGACCACCGCAACATCCCCGGTATCTACGCCGCCCTGACGGACCTGCCTCCAAAGCTCGAGGCGTCGCTCCGCGAAGGTCGGGAGCGGGTGGAACGCAACCTGTTGCTCATGGCCCCCATCCCCCGCCTGGCCGTCGATGTCGATGCGGCACTCGACCGGGGGATCGACCTGGCGCGAGTCACGGCCACCCTGACCGAGCTCGGGCTCGCGACGGTCGCGCGCCGCTTTGCCCGGGCCGTCACCTCGCCGCCCCCGCCACCGGCGCCCCCGCCACCGGAGGAGCCGCCGGACGGCCTCGCGACCGCCGGCGCGGCGCGTCGGCGGGAGGCCGTGACCGCGACCGAGGGCGAGCAGGCGTCGCTGTTCTGAGGCTCGCGACCCCAGGGCGTGCCCGAAAACCCACGTCGGTAGGCTCACGTCATGTCGAGCGACCACGTCGACGACTTGACGAGGCAATGGGCCCGGGAACGGCCGGAGCTCGATCTCGATGTCGTCGCGATCACAGCCCGGGTGCTGCGGCTCCAACGCTTCTTCGACCAGGCCGTGCAACGCGCGATCGCTCACACCGGTCTGACGAAGGGCGAGCTCAACGTGCTGGCGGCCCTGCGCCGTGCCGGTGCGCCCTTCGAGCTCACCCCCACCGAGCTGTACCGCGGACTGCTCGTGTCCTCCGGGGCGATGACCAACCGTCTCGACCGGTTGGAGGAGGCCGGGCTCGTCGACCGCACACCCGACCAGGACGACCGGCGCCGCATCCGCGTGTCGCTCACCGAACGCGGTCGCGAGCTCATCGACGAGGCGATGGACGCCCACAATGCCACCCTTGGCGCCACGCTGGCGTGCCTGGACGAACACGAGCGGGCACAGCTCGAGCACCTGCTGCGCCGCATCCTGAGCGAGCTGGAGCGTGAGCACCACGAATAGTCCGCCCGCCGTGACCACCTTCGGGCTGCCGCTGCCCGTAGATCTGCAGCGGTCGCTGGCGCCACTCGTGGTTTCCGGCTCGGACCCGACGATCCGTCTGCGCCCGCACGGCGTCGTGCGCTGTCTTCGCTCGCCCGAGGGTCCGGTCACAGTCGCCGTCAGCGTCGACGAGGTCCGGGCCACCGCCCGGGCATGGGGTGACGGGGCACAGTGGGCGCTCGCCCACGCCGCGGCCACGGTCGGAGCCACCGACGACGTGGCGCACTTCGACCCGTCGTCGCATCCGGCCGTCGTCCGGGCACATCGTCGACTTCCGGGCCTGCGCATCGTCAGGACGGGCCTGGTGGCCGATGTCCTCGTGCCGACCATCCTGGGGCAACGCGTCACCTCCCGCGAGGCGGCTCGGTCCTGGACCCGGATCGTCCGCGCGTGGGGCGAGCCCGCGCCCGGACCCCACGGGCTGGTGCTTCCGCCGGCACCCGGTCGGCTCGCCGGGACGCCGGCCTGGGCGTTCCAGCCGTTCGGGGTCGAGCGCGACCGAGCGGTCAAGATCATCGCGGCGTCGCGCCGGCTGGATCGGCTCCAGGGGGCCGTGGACCTGCCCCCGGAGGACGCGCGTGCGCGCTTGACCGCCCTGGCCGGGATCGGCCCGTGGACCGCGGCACGGGTGCTGCGCGTCGCCGCCGGCGACGCCGACGCCGTCGAGGTGGGCGACTTCCACCTCAAGCATCACATCAGCTGGAACCTGGCCGGTGAGCCCCGGGGCAGCGACGAGCGGATGCTCGAGCTGCTGGCGCCCTTCGCAGGGCACCGCGGGCGCGTCGTGCGGTTGCTGTCGGTCGCGGGCCAACGACCACCGAGCTTCGGGCCGCGCCGACGGGTCGTCGCGGTCGATCGGGTCTAGTACGGCGGCGGGCGCCGCGTTCAGCACGCCACGACGGACGGTGGGATCCCGAGCGGGCCGTCGTCGGCGTTCGCGGCAGGAGCCAGCGCGCAATCCTCGAGGTCGGCCACCAGGGCCAGCACGACCTCGTCCATCAACGCCCGGGCGCCCCACCGCCCGTCGGCCGGGCCGTTGGCGATGATGGCGAGGTGGTAGCGACCGCCGTCGTCGCCCGTCACGGCCCCACCGAGGGCGGTGACATCGTCGAGCGTCCCCGTCTTCCCGAAGAACCGCCCCTGCGCGGGCGTCCCGACCAACCGCTGCCGCAGGGTGCCGTCCTCGCCCATCACCGCCATGAGCGACAACCACACCTCACCGTGGCGGGAGTCGGCCATCGCCCGGTCGACGTCGACCAGGAGACGGGCCGTGACCTGAGCCTCGCGCGAGAGCCCCGACCCGTCGGCGAAGCGGGCGTGCGTGTGGTCCACACCGAGGTGATCGAGCACCTGCCGGACCGCCCGCTCCCCCCGTTGCCACGATCCCTCGCCGGTGCGGACGCGGCCGATGACCTGGAACAGCTGGTCGCCCATGTGGTTGTCGCTGCGCTTCATCGTGAAGCGGAGCAGCTCCTCGAGCGGTGGGCTCGTGACCGACGCCAGCCGTCCCACCACCGGCTCCGGGGCGGGACCGGACCGGGCCTCGCCCTCGACCTCGACGCCGCGGTCGACGAGCAGCCGGATGAGCTCGGCAGCGGCATGCTGGGCAGGGTCGGTGGCGAGCTCGACCCGGACCTCGGGGGGACCGGGATCGTCGAGGCCGAGCCACTCCGCGAGGTCCTGGGGGTCGACGTCGGCGAGATCGACGTCGGCGAGATCGATCTCCGCGGGGTCGTCGAGGTCCCTGCCAGCGAGGTCGGACAGCCCTTCGAGGTCGGCCGGGTCGATCTCGTCGGCGTCGTCGGCCAGCCGCTCGCGTGCGGCCGCGAGCTCGGCCTCGAGCTCGGGGTAGCGCATCAGCGTCACGAGCCCGGCATCGACGGTGAGTCCAGCGGTGTAGCGCGCGTCGAAGTCGGAGAAGTAGCGGTCGCGCCACCCTTCCGCCCGCGGCTCGCCGGTGAAGGTGTCGGCCACACCGACGACGTCGCCCTCGAGCCGGGCCAGCCCGTGCTCGACGAGCTGGTCGGCGAGGGACTCGAACGGCGTGCGGGGCCGCGCCGGGTAGATCCAGCGCCCGTACAGGTCGGTCGCCAGGGCCGGATCGCCGACGCCGAGGATCGCCAGATCGCCCGAGAGCGTGCCGCGGCCATCGATCGGGGCGGTCGATTCGATCAGCGTCGTGAGCCGCGCATCCGGTCCGAGTGTGGTGAGCACGGCCGCGGCCGTGATTGTCTTCATCGTCGACGCCGGGATCACGGGCGTGTCCGGTGCGTGGGCGACGACCTCGCGGCCGTGCTCGTCGGTGACCAGGACCGCGAGTGCACCCGACCCCACCTGTTCGGCCGCCGCATCGACCAACGGCTGGAGCCGGGCGACGAGGGCGGCCCGGGACTCGGGCACCGGAGGGGGCGGTGGCTCCTCGACCGGCTCGGCCCGCTCCGGCCCGGGCTCGGGCTCGGACAGGTCGTCCGGCGGGTCGGCCGTGTCGGGGGTGAGTGTCTCCGGCGCCGCGCGATCCTGGTCGTCGTCGACCTCTGACGTGGGGGCGCTGGAGCATCCGGCGAGCAGGAGCAGCAGTGCCAGGAGGCCGGCGACGACGGGCCGGAGCAGGCCCGGTACGGCCGGCGCGTCAGCTCGGGGCATCGACGGAATCGAGCAGCCCTCGCAGCTGGAAACCGCGCGAGGGATGGCGCAGCTTGGTCAGCGTCTTCTTCTCGATCTGACGGATGCGCTCCCGGGTCAGGCCGAACTGCGCCCCGATGTCCTCGAGGGTGTGCTCCTCGCCGTCCATGAGCCCGTACCGCAGCATCAGCACGGTGCGCTCGCGATCGGTCAGCGCGGACAGCGCCCGCTCCACCTCGCGCTTGGCCAGCACGGCAGTCGCCGAGGACTCGGGGTCGATGGCGTCCTCGTCGGCGACGAGCTCCCCCATCGTCGCGTCGCCGTCCTCGCCGATCGGCTTGTCGAGGCTGGCGACGTCCTGGGCGGCGA
>CAZSQF010000085.1:0-10237 GCA_964608935.1 uncultured Actinomycetota bacterium
CTGGCCGGTCTTCTCGGCCAGGATCTCGTTGAGCAGGTCGCGCATCCGCAGGATCTCCCTGGCGTGGATCTCGATGTCGATCGACTGCCCACCGGTCTCGCCCGACGGCTGGTGGAGCAGGATCCGCGAGTGCGGCAGCGCGAACCGCTTGCCGGGGGTGCCGGCCGCGAGCAGCACCGCGGCTGCCGACGCGGCCTGGCCCATGCAGATCGTCTGCACGTCGCACTTGATGTATTCGACGGTGTCGTAGATCGCGAACAGGGCCGTGATGGAGCCCCCCGGGGAGTTGATGTAGATCGCGATGTCCTTGTCCGGATCCTCGGACTCGAGGTGGAGCAGCTGCGCCATCACGAGGTTCGCGATCTCGTCGTTGACGATCGTCCCGAGGAACACGATCCGCTGCTGCAACAGGCGCGAGTAGATGTCGAACGCCCGCTCGCCGCGGTTGGTCTGCTCGATGACCGTCGGCACGAGATAGTTCAGCGGCGACTCGAGCGAGGTGCCGGTCGTCTCCACGGGAGCTCCGTTCGGGATCGGGTGCTCGGCTTGCACGTGGCCGCCGAGCGTACCCGTGGTGACCTGGGCGACCGACGGGTTGCGTCGCCACCACGCAGGTCGCGTGCCGCGACCGCCGACGTCAGCGCCCAGGGACGATGAGCTCGTCGCCGCCGCCGCCCGGCTCGTCCCGGCCGGGCACGATCAGCCGGGATGGGCCGCCCCCGTCGTCGTCCTCGTCGTCCGGGGCATCGGGGTCGTCCATCAGCCCGAGCTCGATCAGCACCTCGTCGGACGGCGCGCCGTCGACCTCGGCGGCGGCCACGATCGCGTCGATCGCCTTGCGGCGCATGATGTCGCCGATGAGCGCCGGCAGGCTGCCCTGCTCCTGGATGACCTGGGCGATCTCCTGCGGCGAGACGTTGTTGGCCTGCGCGTGGCGGACGACCTCCCGGTCGATGTCGGTCGGCTCGAGGTCGATGTCGAGCTGCGTGGCGAGCTGGTCGAGGACGAGCTGGGCCTTGACCGTCTGGCGAGCCTGCTGCTCCGCGGTCTGTTCGAACCCCTCGCGCCCGGTGCCGTCGGCCTCGAGCAGATCCTCGATCGCGACACCGAACCGTTCCGCCTGCCGCTCGAGCTGGCTGATGCGGGCCTGCTTGTCGGCCTCCACCATCGACGGCGGCAGGTCGACGTCGACGCGTGCGAGGTAGGCCTCGACGATCCGGCCCCGCAGCTCGTGCTGCGCCTGCTGGACGCTGCGGCGCAGCAGCGATGTGCGCAGGTCGTCGCGGAGCTCGTCGAGCGTGTCGAAGCCGGACGCGGTCGCGGCGAAGTCGTCGTCGAGCTCGGGCAGGGTCTTGGCCCGGACGTCCTTGACCGTGACGTGGAACGTCGCCTGCTCGCCGCCGTGGTCGGGGTAGTCGTCGGGCAGCGCGTCCTCGTAGGTGAACTCGTCGCCGGCGCTCGTGCCGACGATCTCCTCGTCGAGCTTCGGGGTCACCCCCTGCGAGCCGATCTCGTACAGGGCGTCCTCGACCCGGGCGGATTCGAGCTCGTCACCGCCGACCTCGACCCGCAGGTTCAGCGTCACCAGATCGCCCTCACGAGCCTCGCGATCGACCTCTTCGACCTCGGCGAACCGTTCGCGCAGCTGCTCGAGCTGTTCGTCGATGTCGTCATCGTCGACCTCCCAGTCGGGGAAGGTGACGGTGATGCCGTGGTGGTCGGGCGGGTCGAACTCGGGGCGCACCTCGACGGTCGCGGTGAAGGTGGCGCCGTCGGCCTCGTCGAAGGTCTCGACGTCGACCTCGGGCTGGGACACCGCGTTGATCTCCTCCTGCTCGAGCGCCTCGAGGTAGTAGTCGGTGAGCGACTCCTCCATCGCGGTCTGGGCGATGACCCCGTCGCCGAAGCGCTGCTCGAGCAGGCGTCGCGGGGCCTTGCCCGGCCGGAAGCCGGGGATGTCGACCTGCTTGGACAGCTCGCGGGCGGCCCGGTCGAAGGCCTGCTTCACACGCCTTGGCTCGACCTCGACGGTGAGCTTGACCTTCACGGGGTCGAGGGTTTCGACGGACGTCTTCACGGCGGTGGCTCTTTCCTGGTCGCGTCCCCGTGCCATGGGACGGTACGCGCACCGGTGGGCGACGGGGGCAGGCGGGTGTGGCGGCACGCCGTGTGCGCGGCGGGCCGGCCCGGAGCTGCGATGGTTCCAGTTCGCGCAGCACGTGTCCATCTGAGCGCACCGTCCCTCCCGTCAGCCGCGGCGGCCCGCGGCTCGTGGCCCCGGGGCACGGCTACGCTCCTCGCCTCCGGGGCGTAGCGCAGCTTGGTGAGCGCGCCTGCTTTGGGAGCAGGAGGTCGCCGGTTCGAATCCGGCCGCCCCGACATGGCAGACGTCGACATCCCCGTCGACGAGGTGGTCCTCCCCGGCGACCTCGAGCCCGTCGACGGCGCCGTGGGAGTGGTCGTGTTCGCGCACGGCAGCGGCTCGAGCCGCCACAGCCCGCGCAACCAGGCGGTCGCCGCGGGTCTGCGTGCGGCGGGGTTCGCCACGCTGCTGTTCGACCTGCTCACCGCCGAGGAGGGCGCGGTCGACGCACGCACCCGCCACCTGCGCTTCGACATCGAGCTGTTGGCCCGCCGGCTCGCGCGCGTGGGCGACTGGCTGGCCCGGCAGGAGCTGGCAGGAGGCTGGCCCGTCGCCTACTTCGGGGCGAGCACGGGCGCGGCGGCTGCGCTCATCGCGGCCGCCCGGCGGCCCGACACCACGGCCGCCGTGGTCTCGCGCGGCGGACGACCCGACCTCGCCGGCGATGCCCTCCGTCGTGTGCGCTGCCCCACCCTGCTGATCGTCGGCGGCCGCGACCAGCAGGTGCTGGATCTGAATCGGGACGCGGCGGCGGCGATGACCGCCCACGTGTCCCTCGAGGTCGTGCCCGGCGCCGGCCACCTGTTCGAGGAACCCGGTGCGCTCGACGCCGTCACCGACCTCGCCGCAGGCTTTCTGGGGGAGCACGTGCCGCCGGCCGGCGAGGCGGGGTGACTCACCGCCGGCGCTCCGACTCCTTCTTGGTGACGAAGCGGTCGATCTGACGCCAGAGGTCGTCGCGGACCTCGACGACCGCCTTGTCGAGATCCCGCTCCCGCGACGTCGCCACGAGCTTGGGCACCTTGGGCAGCCAGCATTCGAGCACCGTGCGCTGCTTCGGCGTATCGCGGTCCTTGACCGACAGCTCGAGCTCGACCTGGTGTGGCTCCCAGCGCGACAGGCGACGTTCGAGCTTGCCGAACATCGTCTGGCGGACGCGGTCGTGCTCGTCGGTCCGGAACGCGGACACGATGCGCAACCGGTGGGCGAAGTCGGACACGGTGCCTCCTCATGGGTCGTGCCCGGCACGCTACCGAGATGTGGGCCGACCGCGAGTGTCGGAGGCCCGGTCGATCGGGGACCATCAGCCCAGGCCGCGTGGAGGGATCCTGGGGCGCCTGATCGGTACGCTCCCCGCCCGCACGCGGGTGTAGCTCAATGGCCAGAGCTCCAGCCTTCCAAGCTGGCGATGCGGGTTCGATTCCCGTCACCCGCTCCACCTCGTCGCCGGCTTGGCACCGCCGACCTCGATCAGCCGACCCGGTCCGCCACTACCGTGTCCGCTGACAGGGAGGGACCTGCTCCGTGGTGACCTGGCTGATGGAGACCTTCGGCCTCAGCATGGCCGAGGCCAGGTACGTGCTGACCGTCGTGATCCTCGCCGTCCTCGTGGTCGTGTGGGTGATCATCGTCCGCACCGTCACCCGCCGGGTCGACGACACCTCGGTCGCCTACCACTCCCGCAAGGTCACCAGCTACACGCTCGTCACCATCGGGTTCCTCGCCCTGCTGCTGCTGTGGGGCGGCGCGCTGCAGGAGCTCGCGACGTTCTTCGGGCTGGCCGCGGCCGGCATCGCGATCGGCCTGTCCGACCTGCTCAAGAACATCGCCGGCTGGTTCTACATCCTGCTGCGTCGGCCGTTCCGCGTCGACGACCGCGTCGAGATCGACGGTGTGGCGGGCGACGTCATCGACATCCGCGTGTTCCGCACGACGCTGCTCGAGATCGGCAACTGGGTCGAGGCGGACCAGTCCACCGGGCGGCTCGTCCACGTCCCCAACGGCAAGGTCCTGAGCACCCACGTGTTCAACGCCACCGAGGGGTTCGGCTACCTCTGGCACGAGATCCCGGTCCGGGTCACGTTCGAATCCGACTGGAAGCGGGCCGAGCAGCTCATGCTGGAGGCGCTCGAGACCTACGGCGGACACACCGCAGAGGAGGCGGCGGCGCGCATCGAACAGGCGTCGCGCTCGTACAAGATCCGCTACACCCATCTCACGCCGACCGTCTATGTCGCCGTGGAGGACCGCGGCGTGCGCCTGACGGGACGCGTCCTGGTCGACACACGGCGGCGGCGGGCCGTCGACCAGCAGGTGTGGCGGTCGCTGCTCGACTCCTTCGAGGCCGAGCCATCGGTCCAGATCGCCTACCCGACGAGCCGGACCTACCTCCGCGATCCGCTGCGCGTCGAGGCCGACGGCGCCGCGGGTCCCGTCGACGGACGCGTCGGCGACGAGCATCCGGCACCGGAGGGGTGACATGCAGGTCAGGGTCTGGGCGTGCACGAGGCCCGCGACCATGCGGGAACGAAACCAGGACCGCGCCGTCGTCGGCCGACAGGTGGTCGAGGAGACCGATGGCGTCGAGCGCTTCGATCTCGACACGCCGGTGCTGCTGGCCGTGCTCGACGGCCTCGGTGGCCACCCGGCGGGGGACGTTGCGAGCGAGCTCGCCGGCCGGGTGATCGCGGATGCCGACCTGCCCGCCGACGCCGAGGCGGCCACCACCCTCCTGCACAAGGGCCACCGCGCCGTGCACGAGGCCACGCGACGCGACCAGCAGCTGGTGGGGATGGGCACGACCGCGGTGCTGGCCGTGCTCGAGGACGACGAGGTGCTGGTGGCCAACGTCGGCGACTCCGGCGCCTTCCATCTCGCGGGCGACAGGCTGGTCGAGCTGTCCGTGGCCGACCGGGACGGCTTCGGCGGGCTGCTGCAGTGTCTCGGCGGCTTCGACCCCGACACCGCGATCGACCCGCACACGCGCCGGGTCGCGCTGTCACCGGGCGACCGGCTGCTGTTGGCCAGCGATGGGCTCACCGACGTCGTGCCGACCGACTGGCTGGAGACCGTCCTCGGGCACGACCTCGAGGAGGCCGCCGCCCGACTCGTCGCGGCGGTGGAGCAGGCGGGTGTGCCCGACGACCTCACGTTGCTGCTGGCCGAGGCCGGTCCGGCGTAAGGATCGCGAGATGCCGCGCCCAGACCTCACTCCGCGCCACGAGGATCTCGACCCGATCGAGATCGCACCCCGGGCCGAGATCGAGGCGCTGCAGCTCGAACGGCTCCAGCGCACGCTGTCCGACGCCTACGCCGAGGTGGCCTTCTACCGCGACGCGTTCGACGCCGCAGGCGTCGGCCCCGCCGACTGCGCGCGCCTGGGCGACCTCGCCCGCTTCCCGTTCACGCGGAAGCAGGACCTGCGTGACCGCTACCCGTTCGGCATGCTCGCCGTCCCCCTCGACCAGGTCGCCCGCGTGCACGCCTCCAGCGGCACGACCGGCATCCCCACCGTCGTCGGCTACACCCGGGGCGACCTCGACGTCTGGGCCGAGGTGGTCGCCCGCTCGATCCGTGCCTCGGGGGGACGGCCCGGCGACCGCGTCCACATCGCCTACGGCTACGGGCTGTTCACGGGCGGGCTCGGGGCCCACGCCGGAGCCGAGCGGCTCGGCTGCACGGTCATCCCCGCGTCGGGCGGGATGACCGAGCGCCAGGTCCGACTCCTGGTCGACCTCGAACCCGACGTCATCATGGTCACCCCGTCGTACATGCTCGCGATCCTCGACGAGTTCCTGCGCCAGGGCATCGACCCGCGCAGCACCTCGCTCAAGGTCGGCATCTTCGGCGCCGAGCCGTGGACCGACGACATGCGCGCCGAGATCGAGGGCGCCTTCGACCTGCACGCAGTGGACATCTACGGCCTCTCGGAGGTCATCGGGCCCGGCGTCTCCAACGAGTGCGTCGAGACCAAGGACGGCCTCCACGTCTGGGAGGACCACTTCCTGCCCGAGGTCATCGACCCCGCCACCGGCGAGGTGCTGCCGGACGGCGAACGGGGCGAGCTGGTGTTCACGTCGCTGACCAAGGAGGCGATGCCGGTGGTGCGCTACCGGACCGGCGACCTGACCCGGCTGCTGCCCGGCACGGCCCGCACCATGCGTCGGATGGAGAAGGTCACGGGCCGCACCGACGACATGATCATCCTGCGCGGCGTGAACCTGTTCCCGAGCCAGATCGAGGAGCTGATCCTCCAGACGGCCGGCCTGGCTCCCCACTACCAGCTGGTGCTGACCCGGCCGCGCCGGCTCGACGAGCTGACGGTGCGGGTCGAGGCGCGACCCGACGCGGCGTCGGCCGACGAGCGCGCCGACCACGAGCGCGAGCTCGCACGTCGCGTCAAGGATGCCATCGGCGTGGCCGTGGAGGTCGACGTGGTCGAACCCGACACGCTGGACCGGTCGGCCGGGAAGGCCAAGCGCGTCATCGACCTGCGGCAGCCGTCGGGACGCGACCCACGATGACCCCGCCCGATCCGATCGTGGAGCTCGACAACCCGGTGCGGGACTACGCGTGGGGCTCGCACACCGCCATCGCATCGCTCCAGGGCCGGCCGGCGCCGACCGACCGGCCGGAGGCCGAGCTGTGGATCGGGGCGCACCCGACGGCGCCGTCGCGCCGGGCGTCCGACGGCAGGGCGCTGCCGGACCTGATCGCCGACGCGCCCGAGGCGGTGTTGGGTCCACGGGTCGTGGCCGAGTACGGCCCGCGGCTGCCGTTCCTGCTCAAGGTGCTGGCCGCGGACCAGCCACTGTCGATCCAGGCCCACCCGTCGGCCGCGCAGGCGGAGGCGGGTTTCGCCGCCGAGGAGGCCGCCGGCGTCCCGATCGACGCGGCTCACCGCGTCTACCGCGACCCGTGGCCGAAGCCGGAGCTGTTGTGTGCCCTGACCCCGTTCGACGCGCTGTGCGGCTTCCGCCCGGTCGCCGACACGCTCGAGCTGTTGGACGCGCTGGCGGCCGACGGGCTGGAGCCGGTCGCCGACGCGTTGCGCCGCGACGGCGACGCCGCGCTGGCCGGAGTGGTGCGCGACCTGCTCACGATGCCGGCCGAGGCGGCCCGAGGCCTCGTCGACGGCCTCGCCCGTGCGGCGGATGATCTCGCCGGGGCGGGCGGGCGGTTCCATCGTGAGGCCGCATGGACGCTCGCGCTGGCCGAGCGGTTCCCGGGCGATCCCGGCGTTGCCGTGGCCCTGCTGCTCCACCTCGTCCGCCTCGACCCGGGTGACGCGATCCACCTGCCCGCCGGCAACCTCCACGCCTACCTGCGCGGCGTCGGCGTCGAGATCATGGCGACCTCTGACAACGTGCTCCGGGGCGGCCTGACCGACAAGCACGTCGACGTCGACGGCCTGCTCGAGGTGCTCGACGCCCGACCCGGGCCCCCGCCGCGGGTGCCGCCCCGACCGACCGGGACCGGCGAGGTCGTCTACCCGACGCCGGCACCGCAGTTCCGCCTGTCGCGGCTCGTGCTCGACGGCGAGGCGGTGGGGCTCGAGCGGCGCGGCGCCGAGGCACTGCTGTGCACGGACGGCACCGTGTCCGTGACCGCCGACGACGTGACCCGGTGGCTCGACCCGGGCCAGGCGGTGCTCGTCACGGCCCGCCCCGAACAGGTCCATGTCGGCGGGCTCGGCACGGTCTTCCGCGCCACGGTGGGCGAATCCGGGCCGTGACGTCAGCCTGGGTCACGAGACCTGTCTCGGCCCCGCGTCCCGACGACGCACCCGGAGCGGCGCGGGACGTTCGTCGGGGACCAGGACGTAGTCGTCCTCGTCGGCAACGACGGAGTGGACCTCGTCGAATGCGCTACGGCGGTAGCGGAACGCGCGATAGCCGTGAGCGACGACGGCATCGACCACGGACTGCGCGGTGGCATCGGAGCGGCGCTGGTGCTCGTCGTCCGCCTCGACGATCACGATCGGACGCAGCGTGTCGAGCACGTGTCGGGCACCGGCCAGCACCGCCAGCTCGGCGCCTTCGACGTCACACTTGAGCACGTCGACGCGTGTGACCCCCAGGGAACGGACGACGGCATCGAGCGTGGTCGTGGGGACCTCGATCTCGCGATGCGGCAGCCCGGCGAACGCCGCGTGCTCGTCGGGCCGTGACGTCGAGCCGAGGAAGTGGGCCCGCGTCGGGACGATCGGGATCCGCAATGGGACGCGCCCGTCGGCATCCGACAGCGCCAGCTGGAACAGTTCGACGCGGTCGCCGACCGGCAGCGCTCGCACCCAGCGCCGCAGCATTCGCAGCGAGCCGGGGCGCGGTTCGAAGGCCAGCACCCGGCCGGTCGGCCCGACGCGGGACGCCATGACGAACAGGTGTGCGCCGCCGGCGGCGCCGATGTCGATGCAGACGTCGCCCGGCCGCACCAGCCGGCGCAGCAGGAACAGCTCCTTCTCGAGGAAGGGGATGCGATCGACCAGCCGCTCCACCAGGCTCGGCCTGCCGTCGTCTCGACTGCCCGTCACACTGCCGACCGGGGACCTCCTCGAGACCGGGATGCGCCGGCGAACCTAGCCAAGTCCGGCGAGCGCTTCGTCGATCGGCGTGTCCCCCTCCAGCACGTCGAACGTGGCCCCGACGGTGGCTGGCCGCGTCAGACAGGCCGCCATCACGGCGGCCACGTCGGCGCGGGCGATGCTGCCGTGCTCGTCGAGCCGCGGTGACCCGACCGCGACCCGGCCCGTCCCCTCGTCATCGGTCAACCTTCCGGGGCGGACGACGGTGGCGTCCAGGCCGCTGCACAGCAGGATGCGGTCGGCGGCGTGCTTGGCGGCGAAGTAGTGGCGGATGCGTTCGTTGCCGCGGAGCGGGTCGTCGGCGCGCATCGAGGACAGCATGAGGTAGCGCCGGACCCCGAGAGCGACGCAGGCGTCGATCGTGCGCACCGCACCGTGGAGGTCGACCCGCAGGGTCGCGTCCGGGCCGGTCTTCGACCCGGAGCCGGCACAGAAGGCGACCGCTTCGACGCCCTCGAAGGCGTGCACCAGCTCGCCCTCGAGGTCAGCGACGACGGGCTCGGCGCCGGCGGCGCGCCGATCATCGGCCTGTCCGGGATCCCGTACCAGTGCCCGCACGTCGTGGCCGTCCGTGATCAGCCGGTCGACGAGCTCGCGGCCCGTCCCGCCCGTCGATCCGATCACCAGGACACGCATGCTGCTCCTCCTGCCTGTCACCTACCCTCGGAGCGACGACCGTAGGCGACGAGGCCAGGAGCCGCCGTGCATCGACGGGCCAGGCTCGCGGTTGTGGTGGTCGGGCTGGTGGGCGTGGTGGCGGCATGCGGCGGCGGGCCCGAGGTCGACGGCGACCGGGCCGTCGACCCCCAGCGCGGTGAGCAGCTGTTCGCCGCGAACTGCGCCGCCTGCCACGGGTCGGTCGGCCAGGGCACCGCGACCGGTCCGCCGCTCGTGCACGAGATCTACGAGCCGGGCCATCACTCCGACGAGTCGTTCCAGCTGGCGGTCGCCCGCGGGGTTCCCGCCCACCACTGGGACTTCGGGGACATGCCGCCCATCGCCGGGCTCGACCGGGATGACGTCGCGGACATCACCGCCCACGTCCGTGAGCTCCAGCGTGAGGCCGGCATCATCGAGTGACCCGGCGCCGCGATCCGCCCGTGGCCGGGAGTACGCTGCATCCGCCTGCGGGACGAAGGACGAGCGGCGAGGGCGTCATCGTTGGGCGGCCAGGTGTGCTTCGTGGATGCGCGCGAGCGTCTCTGCGATGGGTTGGGCCGTGTTCTCGTCGAGGTACTGGCGGAACCACTGCTCCACGGTGGCGTTGTGGACCGCTGCGGCCTGACGGAACAGATCCCAGCCGGCCGGTGTGAGCACGATCCGTTTGACGCGCCGATCATCGCGGCCGGGCCGGCGTGCCAACAACCCCCGGTCCTCCAGCCGATCCACCAGGGCGGTCAGTCCCGCCTTGGTGAGCAGCACACGGTCCGCGAGGTCGGTCATCCGGATCCCGGCTTCGCCGGCCTCCTTGGTGTGCAGCATCGCGTCGTAGGTCTGGATGTCGATGCCGA
>CAZSQF010000086.1:0-10215 GCA_964608935.1 uncultured Actinomycetota bacterium
GCCCTTCATGGTGCGGTAGCGCGGGAAGATGTCCTTGAAGACCCGTGCCTCCACGTGGTGGGTGCCGGGGCGGCCGTTGGCGGTGGGCGGGCCCTCGTAGAAGGTCCAGACCGGGCCGCCCTCGCGACGCCGCAAGGTCTCGTGGAACACGTCCCGCTCGCGCCAGCGGGCCAGGACCTCCCGCTCCAGCTCGGGGAGGTCGGGCTGCGCGGGAACCTCGGGCCACCCGTGCCGGGGCACGGGCCCGCCGCCGCTGCCGCCTTCGACCATCGTCGTCCGTCTCCGCCGTGTCCGCGTCGTCCCCCGTCACGCCGCCGCCCCCGTACGGGGGCGGCGCGGGCGAGTGTAGGCGGACGGAATCGGGCGCCCGTGACGCTCGCCAGCGGGCCGGAAGCGGCGCTCGAGCTCGCCCGCTGACCGCGCTACCTGCCGTGGAACGGGCCGTGATGAGGGTCTGATACCGTACCGCGCCCATGGCTCGCCGGAAGACCCTCACCAAGAAGCAGCTCGCCGCCATTCGCGACGGGCTGGTCGAGGAGCGCGCGGGGCTCGTCGAGCAGGTCGAAGGGCTCGAGGCCGAGGCGGACGTCAAGAACTGGCGTGACGCCGGGTTCGACGACGACCTGGCGGACAGCGGCTCGGCGAGCTTCGAACGGGAGACCGCCCAGTCCCTGTCGAACCACGCGCGGGGCCTGCTGGCCCAGATCGACGAGGCTCTCCGGCGCATGGACGCGGGCACCTACGGCGTGTGCGAGCGCTGCGGCGAGCACATCGAGCCCGAGCGGCTCGAAGCGATCCCGTACGCGACCCTGTGCCTGGAGTGCAAGCGCCGTGACGAGTCGGGGCGCTAACGCTGGCGTGACCTTCGACGCCGCTTCCGACCCGGCTGCCGGGCGTCACCCGTGGTCCGTGCGCATCGGGCTCCTGGTCGCGGCCGTCCTCGCGGTGCTCGACCAGGCCACCAAGCAGCTCGCCGAGGCCCTGCTGGACCCCGGGGTGTACGTGCCGCTGGTCGGGCCGAGCATCGGCTGGCAGCTGGTCTACAACCCCGGAGGTGCCTTCGGCCTGCCGGCCCCGTCCTGGCTGTTCCTCGTGGTCACGGTCCTGGTCGTGGCGATCGTGCTGCGGATGCTGCCCCGGACGCCCACGCTGCTGCACGCAGTGGCACTGGGGATGCTGCTGGCCGGCGCCGTCGGCAACCTCGTCGACCGGCTCTTCCGGCCCGGCGATCCCGGCCTCCTGGGCGGGCACGTGGTCGATTTCGTCGCGTGGGGCACCTTCCCCCGCTTCAACGTCGCCGACTCGGCCATCACGGTGGGCGTCGTCCTGCTCTTTCTCGCCCTGCTGCGTGAGGAGCGGACGCTGCGGCGGGCCGACGGTGCGGATCCGCCGGTGTCACCGGGGGAGGACCCGGGTACGGACGAGCCGTGACCGCCTTCGAGGTCGAGGCCGACCAGGCCGGGACCCGCATCGACGTCACCGTCGCGGCGGTCGTCGGGTGCTCGCGAAGCCAGGCGGCGGCCCGCATCGAGGCGGGACAGGTCCTCGTCGACGGCGCCACCGTCGCCAAACGGCACCGCCTGCGCGTCGGTGAGCGTGTGGAGGTGCGAGACCCGGACCCGGCCACCCGTGCGCCGGCACCGCCGTTGCCGCCGGTGCGGTACGAGGACGAGCACCTGCTGGTGGTGGCCAAGCCGGTCGGGCTCGTGGTCCACCCGGGACACGGCCATCCGTCCGGGACGCTGGTGGACGCGCTCGAGGCTGCCGGGATCCCGTTGGCGGCTGCCGGCGGCGAGGGCCGGCCGGGCATCGTGCACCGGCTCGACCGCGACACGTCGGGCCTCATGGTGGTGGCCAAGACCGACCTCGCCTACCACGGACTCGTTGCGGCGCTGCGCGAGCGCACCGTGGAGCGGCGCTACCTCGCGCTGGTGCAGGGCCGGCCGGGGGACGACCGCGGATGGATCGACGGGCCGATCGGCCGCGACCCACGTGACCGGACGAGGTTCGCGGTCGTCGCCGACGGCAAGCCGGCGCGCACGCGCTACCGGCTGCTGTCCGCCGGGCGCGTGGAGTCCGGTGACGACGAGGTCGAGGTCTCGCTGCTGGCGTGCGAGCTGGCCACCGGCCGGACCCACCAGGTCCGCGTCCACCTGTCGACGCTCGGCCATCCGCTCGTCGGCGACCCGGTCTACCGCGGCTCGCGGCGGCTCGCCGACGTGCTGGGGCTGCAGCGCCCGGGTCTGCACGCCGCCCACGTCGCGTTCGCCCACCCGGTCGCGGGGCAGCGGGTCGTGATCGACGAACCGCTCCCCGACGACCTCGTGACGGCGCTGACGCGCGCGGGGATCTCCCCACCCGGACCCGACCTCAGGTGAGCCGGGACACGCCCGCCACCGCCCGGGCGCCGCGTCGCACGGCCGGCGGCGATCGGATGTCGCACGGGGCAGGGTCAGGGCCGCGCGCGGGTCGATCGAAGCGCGGTCACCGGCGGCCCCCCGTCACGACCGGCTGCTAGGGTCGGGCGAACCACAGGCGTGTGGTTCGCCTTCCCCCGCGAGCCGTCCACGCGCCGTCGACAAGGCACGAGACGGACCGGCCGCACCGGCCTCGACGACCAGGGAGCGACCACCAGTGGGGAGCGGCGACACCGACACCTTCGTCCACCTGCACGTCCACACCGAGTACTCGATGCTCGACGGTGCATCGCGCGTCGACGAGCTCATGGACCGGGTCCGCGACGACGGCCAACCGGCGGTCGCGATCACCGACCACGGGGTGCTGTTCGGGCTGGTCGACTTCTTCAAGGCGGGGCAGCACCGGGGCGTCAAGCCGATCCTGGGCTCGGAGGTGTACCAGGCCATCGGCTCGCGCCACGACCAGCGCACCGGCGGCGCCGACGGTCGGCAGCGCTACTACCACCTCACCGTCCTCGCGCAGGACGACATCGGCTACAAGAACCTGGTCAAGCTCTCGACGCAGGCCTACCTCGACGGCTACTGGTACAAGCCGCGCGTCGACACCGACCTGCTCGCCCGGCACAGCGACGGCATCGTCGTGCTGTCCGGTTGTCTCGGCTCCGAGGTCAACCAGCACCTGCTGAAGGGTGACGAGGCGGCGGCAAAGCAGACGCTGTCCGACTTCAAGGACATCTACTCGGCCGAGCGCTTCTTCGTCGAGCTCCAGGATCACGGCATCCCCGAGCAGAAGCGCACCTGGCCGGTGCTCGAACGGCTCGCCGACCAGCTCGGACTGCGCACGGTCATCACCAACGACTCGCACTACACCCTGCCCGCGGACGTCGAGGCCCACGACGTCCTGCTGTGCATCCAGACGGGCTCGAAGATCTCCGACCCCGACCGGTTCAAGTTCCAGGGCGACCAGTTCTACGTGAAGACCGCCCGCGAGATGCGCGAACAGTTCCACTCCTACCGGGACGCGCTCGACGCGACGCTCGACATCGCCGAGATGTGCGATGCCACGATCGAGTTCGGGCTCGACCTGTTGCCACGCTTCCCCACCAACGAGGGCCGCACCGAGGCCGAGGAGCTGCGCCACAAGGTCTGGCAGGGTGCCGCGCGGCGGTACGGCGACCCCGTCCCCTCCGCGGTCGCCGAGCGCGTCGCCTACGAGCTCGACGTCATCGAGAAGATGGGATTCCCCGCGTACTTCCTCATCGTCGCCGACCTGTGCGAGTACGCGCGGTCGGCGGGGATCCGGGTCGGGCCGGGCCGCGGCTCAGCCGGCGGCTCGGTCGTGGCCTACTGCACCGACATCACGATGGTGGACCCGATCAAGCACGGACTGATCTTCGAGCGGTTCCTCAACCCCGCCCGCATCCAGATGCCCGACATCGACATCGACTTCGACGATCGCCGCCGCTCCGAGATGATCCGCTACGCGGCTGACCGCTATGGCGACGACCACGTGGCCCAGATCGTCACGTTCGGGACGATCAAGGCGAAGTCGGCCATCCGCGACGCCGCCCGCGTGCTCGACGAGCCGTTCAAGGTCGGCGACGACCTCGCCAAGATGATGCCGCCGCCGGTCCAGGGCAAGGAGGCGGCGCTGAGCGAGGCGTACGACAAATCGGCCGAGCTGCGCGAGGCCAGGGACGATCCCGCCTACCGCAAGGTGCTCGAGACCGCCGAGCGGCTCGAGGGCCTCAAGCGCCAGCACGGCATCCATGCGGCCGCGGTGATCATCGGCGCCAAGCCGTTGGAGGAGGTCATCCCGCTGCTCAAGACCGACGGCGGCGAGATCGTCACCCAGTACGAGATGGGTGCCGCCGAGGCCATCGGGCTGCTCAAGATGGACTTCCTCGGGCTGCGCAACCTCACCGTCATCTCCGACGCGGAACGGCACGTGCGCGCCAACCGGCAGGTGGACATCGACCTCGACGACCCCGCCCTGCTCGGCGAGATGGACGATCCGAAGGTGTACGAGCTGCTGTCGACGGGCTTCACCCTCGGGGTGTTCCAGCTCGACTCGACCGGCATGCAGGCGCTGGTCCGCCGGCTCAAGCCGACCCGCTTCGAGGACATCTCGGCGCTGCTGGCGCTGTACCGGCCGGGACCGCTCGGCATGAGCATGCACATGACCTTCGCGGACCGCAAGAACGGTCTCGAAGCGGTCAGCTTCGACCACCCCGATCTCGAGCCGATCCTCGGCGAGACCCACGGGGTGATCGTCTACCAAGAGCAGATCATGCAGATCGCCACGGACCTGTGCGGGTTCACGATGGCAGAGGCCGACGAGCTGCGCAAGGCGGTCGGCAAGAAGATCCGCAGGCTGATGGAGGCACAGAAGGACAAGTTCATCGCCGGTGGCACCGCCAACGGCTTCGATCCCGCGTTCGTGCACACCACGTGGGACCTGATCGAGAAGTTCGCCGAATACGGCTTCAACAAGTCGCACACGGTCGCCTACGGCGTGGTCAGCTACCAGACGGCGTGGCTCAAGGCCCACTACCCGGTCGAGTACATGGCGGCCTTGCTGACCAGCGTGAAGAACCACAAGGACCTCAAGCCCCTGTACCTGAACGAATCCCGGCGCATGGGCATCGCGGTCAAGCCGCCGGACGTCAACACCTCGGAGGCCGACTTCACCCCCCGTGGCGACGAGATCATCTTCGGCCTGTCGGCCGTGCGCGGTGTGGGGGAGGGGATCGTCGAGCAGATCGTGCGTGCCCGCACCGAGCACGGTGCGTTCGAGGACTTCCGGGACTTCTGCGCCAAGGTCGACGCCGGGGTGCTGAACAAGCGCACGATCGAGAACCTCGTCCTCGCCGGTGCGTTCGCGCCGCTAGGACACACCCGCAAGGGGCTGCTCGAGGCCTACGAACCGATCGTCGACACCGCGCTGCGCAGCAAGCGCGCCGAGGCCGACGGCTTCCTGTCGCTGTTCGACGCCGGCCCGGACGACCACGGGGCCGGCATGGAGGTCGACGACGGGCCGCCGATCCACTCCGACGAGTTCGACAAGACCCACCTGCTCAAGTCCGAGCGCGAGATGCTCGGGCTGTACGTCTCCGACCACCCCCTGCTCGGGACCGAGCGGGTGCTCGAGGGCTACACCGACACGACCTGTGCGCAGCTGCGGGAAGCCGAGGACGGTGCCGCGGTCACGGTTGCCGGCGTGCTGACGGGGATGACCAAGAAGTTCACCAAGAAGGGCGACACCTACCTCGTGGCCACGATCGAGGACCTGTCCGGCCAGGTCGAGGTCGTGTTCTGGCCGAACACGTACCGCGCCGCGTACGAGGCGCTGGCCGAGGACGCGGTGCTCGTCATCACCGGCCGCCTCGAGGTGCGCGACGAGGCGGTCAAGCTCACCGCCAACAAGGTCGCCAAGCCCGACCTGTCCGAGGCGCTCGGCGCGCCGGTGGTCGTCACGTTCGCGGCCGAGCAGTGCACCGCCGACGCGGTCCGGCGGCTGAAGGACGTGCTCGCCCACCACAGCGGGTCGGTGCCCGTCCACCTCCAGGTCGTGCAGCGTGACGGGTCGCACCGCACCTACCGGTTGTCGGACGACCTGCGGGTCGATCGTCGACCGGGGCTGTTCGGCGAGATCAAGGCGGCGTTCGGGCCCGAGGCCGTCGCCGACGACACCGGCGAGCGCTCGTACGGCGCGGCACCCGGGGACGAGCCCCGCTGGCGCCGCGCCGGCTGACCGCCCGCTCGCCGGCCCACCGCCTCCTGGACACGAGGAGACCCGCGTGATCGTCCGTTCGGTGCTGCTGCTCGCCCTGGCCGGCCTCGCCGAGATCAGCGGTGCCTGGCTCGTCTGGCACGGGATTCGGGAACGGTCGTCGGTCCTGTGGTTCGGGTTGGGTGCGATGGTGCTGGTTGCCTACGGGGTGATCCACGCGTTCCAGCCGGTGCAGGAGTTCGGTCGAGTGCTTGCGGCGTACGGCGGTGTGTTCATCGTCGGCGCCATGACCTGGGGCGTGGTCGTCGACGGGTTCCGTCCCGATCGGTTCGACCTGTACGGAGCGGCGATCTGCCTGGTCGGTGTGGGTGTGATCATGTACGCGCCGCGCTGAGTGCACTGCTCGGGGTACGGTCCGGCGCCCACGCCGCAGCCGCGAGCCGACGGGTCGGAGTGTTTCGTGATCATCCGGAAGACCACGCGCGAGATCGCGGCCCTGCGCGAGGCCGGACGGGTCGTCGCGCTCGCCCACGCGGCGATGCAGAAGGCCGCCGGCATCGGTGTCACCTCGCTCGAGCTGGACGAGGTCGCGCGCGACGTGCTGCGCGAGCACGGCGCCGCGCCGGCTTTCCTCGGCTACCACCCCCACTTCGCGCCGACCCCGTTCCCCGGGGCCATCTGTGCGTCGGTCAACGACGTCATCGTCCACGGCATCCCCGACGACACGCCGCTCGCCGACGGCGATCTCGTGTCGATCGACCTCGGGGTCGTGCTGGACGGGTGGGTCGGCGACGCCGCGGTCACCTTCACGGTGGGACAGGCCCGCCCCGAGGATCTCGCGCTGTCGGACACGACGCGGGCAGCCCTCGACGCGGGCATCGCGGCGGCCGTGGCCGGCAACCGCATCGGCGACATCGCGCACGCGGTCGGGTCGATCGGGCGCAGCGCCGGGTACGGGCTCCCGGAGGGGTGGGGTGGTCACGGTGTCGGCCGTGAGATGCACGAGGACCCGTCGGTCCCCAACGAGGGGTCGCCGGGCCGGGGCCTGCGGCTCAAGCCCGGCCTGGTGCTCGCGATCGAGCCGATGTTCCACGCGGGTGGTGACGACGGCTTCCGCGTCGACGACGACGGCTGGACCATCCGCACGGCCGACGGCAGCCGCGCCGCCCACTGGGAGCACACCGTCGCCGTCACCGACGACGGCTCACAGATCCTGACACTTCCCTGACGGCCGGGCCGAGGCGACCGTGGGTACCCTCACGCCGCCTGTCCGTCCACCGCACGCGCCGAGGCCCACGGATGACCCGCCTGACTGTGCTCGATCTGCGCGGCGACCGGTCGGACCCGAGGGCGCGGTTCCCCCGTCCACGTGACCAGGTCGACGCGGCCCGGGCCGCGGTCGACGACATCCTCGACGACGTCCGAACCCGGGGTGACGTGGCGGTCCGCGAGCTGACCGAACGGTTCGACGGGGTCGGATCGCACGAGCTGCGCGTCCCCGACGACGTGCTGGCCGAGTCGCTGGAAGCGCTCGATCCCGACCTGCGATCGGCGCTCGAGCGCGCCGCCGACCAGGTCCGGTGGTTCCACGAGCGCGCCCGGCCGCGCCCCTGGGAGGACGAGCGCGACGGCGCCAGGATGGGGCAGTGGTACCGGCCGATCCAGCGTGTCGGCGTCTACGTCCCCGGCGGCAAGGCCGCCTATCCGTCCACGGTGATCATGACCGTCGTGCCGGCCCAGGTCGCCGGGGTCGAACAGATCGTGCTGTGCACGCCCCCGGCGGGGGAGGACGGGCGCCCGGACCGCACGATCCTGGCCGCGGCCCGACTGCTCGGGGTCGATCACGTGATCCAGGCCGGGGGTGCCCAGGCGGTCGCCGCGATGGCCTACGGCACCGACACCGTGCGGGCGTGCGACAAGATCGTCGGCCCCGGCAACATCTACGTCGCGCTCGCCAAGCAACGGCTCCAGGCCGACGGGGTGTGCGGCATCGATTCGCTCGCGGGTCCGACCGAGATCGCGATCGTCGCGGACGCCACGGCGGATCCACGGGTCGTCGCCGCCGACCTCGTCGCACAGGCCGAGCACGACGAGCTGGCCGGGGTGCTGCTCATCACTCCCGAAGCGTCGCTCGTGGAAGCGGTCGAGGCCGGGCTCGAGGCGGAGGTCGCGGCCACGAAGCACCGTGAACGAGTCGAGGCCGCGCTGGCGGGCCAGGGCACGGTCGCGCTCGTCGACGACATCGACCACGCCGTCGAGGTCGCCGAGGCATATGCCGCCGAGCACCTCGAGGTCCACACCGCCGACAGCCGTGCCGTCGCCGAACGCATCCGCTATGCGGGCACCACCTTCGTCGGGGCCGACACACCCGTGTCGCTGGGTGACTACGCCGCCGGCCCGAACCACACCCTGCCGGTGCTCGGAACCGCCCGGTTCACGGGCGGGCTGACCACCGCCTCCTACCTCGTTCCGGTCAACTTCGTCGAGTATGACCGGGCCGCGCTGGCAGAGCTGGCACCCACGGTCCGGACGATGTCGGCGGCCGAGAACCTGCCGGCGCACTGGCGAGCGGTCCAGATCCGGCTCGAGGCCGACTCGTGAGCCTGCCCCCGGACGCCGCCGAGCGGGCCGGACGGGTCCCGGTCCGCGGGGACCTCGCGGACGTCGTGCCCTACGGCGCTCCGCAGCTCGACGTGCCCGTGCGGCTCAACACCAACGAGACGGCCGAGCCGCCGCCCGCCGGCTACCTCGAGGAGGTCGGCCGGCGCATCCAGGCGCTCGAGCTCAACCGCTATCCCGACCGTCCGCACCGGACCCTGCGCGACGCACTGGCGACGCGTGCCGGGCTCGGTGTCGACCGGGTCTGGGCGGCCAACGGATCCAACGAGATCCTGCTCCAGCTGCTCCAGGCGTACGGCGGGCCCGACCGGCTCGCCCTGCACACCCGGCCCGGCTACTCGATGTACCCGGAGCTGTGCCGCACCGCACTGACGCCGACGGCCGTGGTCGACCTCGACGACCGGTTCCGGCTCACACCGACGGTCGCGCAGGAGGCCGTGACCGCCCACGACCCGGACGTCGTGCTGCTCGCGAGCCCGAACAACCCCGTCGGCAGCGCCGTCGACCACGACACGGTGCGGGCCGTCCACGATGCGTCCCGGGCACTGGTGGTGGTCGACGAGGCCTACGTCGAGTTCGCTCCCGCCGGCACCTCGGTGGCCGACCTGCTCGACGAGCTGCCGCGACTGGTGGTCGTGCGCACGTTCTCGAAGGCGTTCCGGCTCGCTGGGCTGCGGCTCGGCTACCTGCTGGCCCACGACTGGGTCGTCGACGACGTCCAGAAGGTGCGCCTGCCCTACCACCTCGACGCGGTGAAGCAGGTCGCTGCCCTGGTCGCACTCGAGCAGGAGGCCGCCTTCCTCGACCATCGCGGGCGGGTCGCCGACGAGCGTGATCGCATCGCCACCGCCCTGGCGGGCCTCGATGGCGTCGAGGTGTTCGACTCCGCGGCCAACTTCCTGCTGCTGCGTACCTCGGTCCCCGACCTGTTCAAGCGGTTGCTCGACCGCGGGGTCCTCGTGCGAGACTTCTCGGCGAGGCCCCGCCTCGAAGGCTGCGTGAGGGTGACCGTCGGAACGGCGGCCGAGAGCGACGCGTTCCTCGAGGCGCTACGGGACGCCGTCGCCGAGGACTGATCCAAAGGAGCCGGACGTGAGCAAGCGCACGGGTCGTGTCAGCCGCGACACGACAGAGACGCGTATCGAGGTGGAGGTGGACCTCGACGGCAGCGGCACGGTCGACGTCGCCACCGGCGTGCCGTTCTTCGACCACATGCTCGATCAGCTCGGCCGCCACAGCCGCATCGACCTCACCGTCAAGGCCGACGGCGACGTCGAGATCGACGCGCACCACACCGTCGAGGACACCGGTATCGCGCTCGGCCAGGCGCTCGCCGAGGCCTGGGGCGACCGCGCCGGCGTCGAGCGGTTCGGGGACGCGATGGTGCCTATCGACGAGTCGCTGACCCGCGTGGCGATCGACCTGTCGGGCCGGCCCTACCTCGGC
>CAZSQF010000087.1:0-10175 GCA_964608935.1 uncultured Actinomycetota bacterium
CGCACTCGTCTGGGGGGCGAGGGGTCGCCGGTTCAAGTCCGGCCAGCCCGACTCATCCGATGCCGGACGTCCCGTCGCGGGGCGTCCGGTGGCCCAGGGGAGCGGATGCGGCTCTTCGACATCGGCGCCAAGGACGGGCCCCAGGTCGTCACCAACCGGGTGCTGACCATCCCGAACCTGCTGTCGTTCGCGCGCCTCTTCCTGCTGCCCGTGATCTACCTCGATCTCGTGGGGGAGCGGCACGTCCGGGCGCTGATCCTTCTCGCCCTGATGGCGGCGACCGACTGGCTGGACGGGTACCTGGCTCGCCGCCTCGACCAGACGAGCCGGCTCGGCATCCTGCTCGACCCGATCTCCGACCGCGTCCTCGTGCTCGTCGTCGGAATCGGGTTCGTCGTCGTCGGGCTCCTGCCGTTGTGGGCCGTCCTGGTGGTGGTCGTCCGCGACGTCGCCGTGATGGCGATCGGGGTCGTGCTGCTGCTCCGTGGGGGACAGCCCCCTGCGGTCACCCGCCTCGGCAAGGCCTCGACCTTCGGGCTGTTGTTCGCGCTGCCGGCGTTCCTCGTCGCGTCGGTCGCCGGTGACGGGCCGCTCGATCCCCACCCGGTCGTCGATGCCGTCGCGTGGGCGGTGTTCCTCGTCAGCGCGGTGCTGCACTGGCTGTCGGCGTTCGGCTATCTCCGGTCCGTGCTCGGTGGCCGGGCCGGGGGATCAACGGGATCCGATTCGGGCTGACGCGAGGTGAAGCCCGTCGGGTAGGGTTCGCCACACTGGCCAGTTCGACGACGGACCCCGAGGAGTACCTGCGGTGGCGGACGACACGCCGAGCGATCTTCGCTACACCGAGCAGCACGAGTGGGTGCGCGACGACGGCGAGGTCGTGCGGGTCGGCATCACCCACTTCGCCCAGGACCAGCTCGGCGACGTGGTCTACGTGGACCTGCCGAGCCCGGGAGCCGAGGTCGAGCAGGGCCAGCCCTTCGGGGAGGTCGAATCGACCAAGTCCGTGTCCGATCTCTACGCGCCGATCACGGGGGTCGTCGAGGAGCGCAACGACGCGCTCGACACCCGGCCCGATCTCGTCAACACCGACCCGTATGGGGACGGCTGGATGCTCACGATCCGGCCCGCTGACAAGAGCGAGATCGACGCCCTGCTCGATGCCGAGGCCTACCGCGCCGTGGCCGAAGGTTGAGGAGCGCGCCGAACCGGCGGTGACGCGATCACGCGACCTCGTCTACGCTCCAAAGGGCCGCCGACCCTCGACGGCGGGTGGAGGCCACCTCGACCCGCGATCGAGTCCCGTGGGAGGGTGCCAGCGTGACCTGCAGCCAGTGCGGCCATGACGCCCCGGACGACGCCAACTTCTGCCCGTCGTGCGGCGCGGCGCTCGTCTCGAACGATGCCAGGGCGACGCACCAGGACACCACCGCCGGCATCGACGCCGGGGACCTCGACCCGCACCACGAGATGGGCGAGCTGCCCGAGCTCGAGCCGGGAACGGGGATGCTCGTCGTGGTCCGCGGCCCGAACGCGGGCTCCCGCTTCCTGCTCGATCGCGACGCCACGACGGTCGGACGGCATCCCGACTCGCACATCTTCCTCGACGACGTGACCGTGTCGCGGCGTCACGCCGAGCTCTCACGCGCGGAAGCGGGCCTGCACCTGAAGGACCTCGGCAGCCTGAACGGGTCGTACGTCAACGGCGAACGGGTCGAGGAACGGACCCTCGTCACCGGCGACGAGGTCCAGATCGGCCGGTTCAAGCTGCTCTACGTCGGCGAGGGTGTCGACGCGGGGACGGCATCGTGAGGACCCACACGATCGGCGAGGTGCTCAACCACCTCAAGGACGAGTTCAGCGACATCACGATCTCGAAGATCCGCTTCCTCGAGGCGGAGGGGCTGATCAGCCCCGACCGGACCGAGTCCGGCTACCGCAAGTTCACGCCGGCGGACGTCGAGCGGTTGCGCTACGTGCTCCGCGCGCAGCGTGACCGCTACCTGCCGCTCAAGGTGATCAAAGAGGAGCTCGCGCGCATCGACGCCGGGCTGCCCGTCGAGGCCACGGGCACGGCCCCTGCCTCGGGGGAGGTCGCCGCGGTCCGCGGGCTGCCCGAGGAGGGCGAGCCGACCGGCTCGGCACCAGGTGAGGTCGTCCTCGACCATCCACCGACGGACCTGCACCTGTCCCGTGCCGAGGTCGCGGACGCGACCGGGCTCAGCGAGACGGACGTCGAGGAGCTGCGTTCCCACGGTCTGATCGGGCCGGGCCCGGGACACGACGGGGACGACCTGCGGATCGCGAAGCTGGCGGCCGACCTGCTCGCGTTCGGCCTCGAGGCTCGCCACCTGCGCATGTATCGCCAGTTCGCCGAGCGGGAGGCGACGCTCATCGAGCAGCTGATCGGACCGCTCCTGCGACAGCGCAATCCGGATAGCCGACGCACCGCGACCGAGCAGGCCGAGCGGCTGGTCGACCGGGGCGGGGAGCTGCACCGCTGGCTGCTCGCACGCGAGCTGCGCACCCTGATCCGGTCGTGACCGCCACGCCATGACGGGGCGGCTGCGCGGCCGCGCGCATCGATGCGTCGTGGCCGTGGCCGTGCTCGGCCTCGTCGTGTCGGGGGCGGGCGTCGCTGGCGGCACCGCGGCCCGGGCCGAGGTCGTGCCACCCCCGCGTCCCGCCGTCGAATCGTTACCACCGCCGTCCTGGCCCGCGCCCCCCGCGATCGATGCACCCGCATGGATCCTGGTGGAAGGTGCGACCGGCCAGGTTCTGGCCGCGCGCGCACCCGACCTGCGCCGCCCGGTCGCCTCCACGGTCAAGGTGCTGACGGCCCTGACCGTCGTCACGCGGGTCGCCCCCGCTGACGTCGTCACCGTCGGCGACGAGGTCACCTCGGTCGGCGGCGCCGGCGTCGGGCTGCGTCCGGGCGACGAATGGACCGTCGAACACCTGCTCGACGCCGTGCTGGCACGGTCGGGGAACGACGCCGCCGAGGCGCTGGCGGTCCACGTCGCCGGGTCGGCGCCGTCGTTCGTCGAGCTGATGGCGGCCGACGCGGCACAGCTGGGCCTCGACGGCCTGACCCTCACCAGCCCGAGCGGTCTCGACGACGGCAACCTGCTGTCGGCGCGGGATCTGGCCCTGATCGGCCGGGCCGCGCTGGCCGACCCGGGCTTGCGCCCGTTGCTGGCCCGCCGCATGGTCGAGCTGCCAGGCCTGGGCGAGCTCGACTCTCGCAACCTGCTGCTCGACTCCTACCCGGGCGCCACGGGGCTGAAGACCGGCTTCACCGCGGCTGCGGGAAACAGCCTCGTCGGCAGCGCGGTTCGTGACCGTCGGGAGCTGGTCGTCGTCGTGCTCGGTGCCGGCGAGGATCCGGCGCGCTTCGACGCCGCGGCGCGGCTGCTCGACCACGGCTTCGAGCGCTTCGACCTCGATGTCGTCGAGGGCCGGCTGGCGGTCGCCGTCGCCGGGGGTGAGGTGACCCTCACCGTCGGCGCCACCCCGTTGACCGCACCAACCGGGTCGTCCACCGAGCTCGCGTTCTCGATCCCCGCACGCGCGCCCACCGGCCCGACCGCCGTGCCGGTCGAGGTCGACGGCGAACAGATCGCGACGCTGCCGGCGACCTTCGACGATGCGGGGGCACCTGCGGATCCCGCCGGGATCGGCCATGCCCTCGCGGACAGCGCCTACACCGCACTGCGGGCGGCGACCGGCACCGGGGTCCTCCGCTAGCCTCGTCATGACCGGTCGTGAGGAGCGAGTGCGTGATCGAGATGGAGCTCGTCGGCGTCCGCGTCGAGCTGCCGGCCAACCAGCCCATCGTGCTGCTCAAGGAGCGCACGGGGTCGCGGTACCTGCCGATCTGGATCGGTGCCGTCGAGGCCACCGCGATCGCCTTCGCACTCCAGGGTGTCGAGACGCCCCGGCCGTTGACCCACGACCTCTTCGTCCAGGTGCTCGGTGAGCTCGGCGTCGAGCTCACGGCGGTGCACGTGACCGAGCTGCGCGACGGCACCTTCTTCGCCGAGCTGCACCTGCGTCACGGCGACGACACCTACACCGTCTCCGCACGCCCGTCGGATGCCATCGCGCTGGCGAGCCGGCTCGAGGACGTGCCCATCTTCGGGGCCGAAGAGGTCCTCGACGAGGCCGGGCTCGAGATCGAGCCCGGCGACGAGGACGGCGGGGGCGAGGACGCCGAAGAAGAGGTGCGCCAGTTCCGCGAGTTCCTCGACACCGTCAGCCCGGAGGACTTCCGCGGCGACCAGTGAACCCTTCCCGGCGCGGGGCGAGCGCGCTCGTGTGCGGTCCGCGCAGGTCCTGTCACCGCCCTCACCGACCCGGGATGCCACCCCTGTCTGTTGTCTTTCCTGCCCTTCCAACCCCTCTATCTCTCACGGTGAAGTAGACATCGAGACATAGAGGTTGTGTCGAGACTCTCGACGCATCGTTGACACTGCTGGCGTCGCCGTCGTAGCCTCACCGGCGCGAAGTTCCACGCGTGTCGTCCTTCGACCGGGCCGGGCAGGCCCGTGCCTCGAGGCCGGAGTGGGGCGAAACTGCCCCCCTCGCACCACCGGGGCAGGTGGGGCACGGGTGGAGGGCGCCGCCGAGTTGGGCGCCACTGGGGGCCGGACACGGCCCGGCGGAGGGACCGCCAACGGTCGCCACGAGCGACCGAGGCAGCGAGGAGCAGCACGTGGCGCGACACACGGATGTTGGCCAGCTCGCGTTCGACGTCGGAGAGGCAGCAGGGGAGCGGGTCGGCTACCGCGGACCCGCGGTGTGCAAGATCGTGGGGATCTCGTACCGCCAGCTCGACTACTGGGACCGGACCGAGCTCGTCAAGCCGTCGGTCCGCAAGGCCGAGGGGTCGGGCAGCCAGCGCCTCTACTCGTTCGAGGACATCGTCCGGCTGCGCGTCGTCAAGCGCATGCTCGACGCCGGTGTCGAGCTGAAGAAGGTCCGCCGGGCGGTCGACCAGCTGCGGTCGATGGGACGCTCGCTGAACGACGCGACCCTGGTCAGCGACGGCACGACCGTGCTGCTGCTCGACGACGACGAGCAGGTCCTCGACCTCGTCCGCCGTGGCCAGGCCGTGCTGGCGCTCGCGCTGGATCCCGTCGTGGACGAGCTGCGCGGCGACATCGCGCCGTTCCCGGTCGAGCGCCTCGACGACGAGGGCAACATCGTCCCGGCCGAGCCTCCGGCGGCCGAACCCGAAGGGGTCGCCGGCTCCTAGCGTCGGTCAGTCGCCGGCGAGTCGTTGCTTCATGTAGCGGATGACGCCGCCGTCGAGGATCTGCTCGACCTGGCGCTCGGACAGGTCGTGGCGCGCCGTGATCGTCGTGCCCCGTGTGCGGTTGTCGATGGCGACCTCGTTGCCCGCGGCCAGTGCGTCCCGGAGGCCGGTGACGTGCAGGACGTCGCCCTGGTCGATGTTCTCCAGGTCCGTGGGATCAGCGAAGCGCAGCGGCACGACCCCGAAGTTCGCCAGGTTCTGCCAGTGGATGCGCGCGTACTCCGCGACGAGCGTCACGCGCAGTCCGAGGTAGCGGGGGGCGAGCGCGGCGTGCTCGCGCGACGAGCCCTGCCCGTAGTTGACCCCGCCCACGACCGCATGACCGGCTCCGCCGCCGTCGAGGACCTCGCGCGCCCGGTCGTGGTAGCTGTCGTCGACCACGTCGAAGGCGAACCGGGCGATCGCGGGGATGTTGGAGCGGAACGGCAGCGCCTCGGCGCCCGCCCGCAGGATCTCGTCGGTCGAGATGTCGTCGCCGAGCTTGAGCAGTACCGGCAGCTCGAGCTCGTCCGGGAGCGGGTCGAAGTCGGGCAGCGTGGCCACGTTGGGCCCCTTGCGCAGCTCGACCTTCCTGGCGGCATCGGGCGGCAGGGGGGCGACGAGGTTCTCGGTGTCGAGCAGCAGCTCGTCGGGCTCGCGCACGCGCGGGTAGGTGATCGAGAACTTGTTCTCGAGGTCCCGTGGGTCGGTGATCACGCCGGTCAGCGCCGAGGCGACGGCCGTCTCGGGTGAGCACAGGTGGACCCGGTCCTCCTTCGTGCCCGACCGCGATGGGAAGTTGCGCGGGACGGTGCGTAGCGAGATCTCGTGCGTGGCCGGGGCCTGTCCCATGCCGATGCAGCCGTTGCAGCCGGCCTGGTGGATGCGGGCACCGGCCTGGACCAGCGACAGCAGGTGCCCGTCCCGGATGAGGTTCGCCAGGATCTGCCGGCTGGTCGGGTTGACGTCGAACGACACCCTGGGGTGACTCGGTTCCCCGGCCGCCTTGACGATCTCGGCGACCACGGCGAAGTCGCGGTAGCCGGGGTTGGCCGATGAGCCGACGTAGGCCTGCGCGATGGGCTCGCCGGCGACCTCGCGGACCGGGTGGACGTTGCCCGGAGACGTGGGCAGCGCGATCAGCGGCTCGAGCTGTGACAGGTCGATGCGCTCGAGGTGGTCGTAGGACGCGTCGTCATCGGCGACGAGCTCGCGGAAGTCGTCCTCACGCTGCTGCGAGGCCAAAAACCGCCGGACCTCGTCGTCGGCCGGGAACAGCGACGTGGTCGCGCCGAGCTCGGCACCCATGTTGCAGATCACGTGGCGGTCCATCGCCGACAGCGACGCGATGCCGGGCCCGAAGTACTCGATGACCCGACCGGTCCCGCCGTCGACCCCGTGCCGGCGCAGCATCTCGAGGATCACGTCCTTGGCGCTGACCCAGTCGGGCAGCGCTCCGACCAGCTCGACGCCCCAGATCTCGGGCATCTTGATCCGCAGGGGCTCGCCCGCCATCGCGAGCGCGACGTCGAGTCCGCCCGACCCGATCGCGACCATGGCGAGCGCGCCCGCGGCCGGGGTGTGCGAATCGGAGCCCGCCAGCGTGGCACCCGGACGCCCGAAGCGCTCCTGATGGACCGGGTGGGAGATCCCGTTGCCCGGCTTGGAGTACCAGATCCCGAACCGTTGCGCGGCCGACTGGAGGAACAGGTGGTCGTCGGGGTTCTTGTGGTCCTCCTGGATCAGGTTGTGGTCCACGTACTGCGCGGACAGCTCGGTGCGCACGCGGTCGAGACCCATGGCCTCGAGCTCGAGCATCACCAGGGTGCCGGTGGCGTCCTGGGTCAGCGTCTGGTCGATCCGGAGCCCGATCGGTGTTCCCGGGGTCATCTCGCCCTCGACCAGGTGATCGCGGATGATCTGGCGTGCGACGTTCTCGCCCACGGGCCCTCCAGCCAGTTGGTTGCGGTCACCGCCCACGCTAGAGGGCCGGGGGTCCCCTCGCAGCCCCGAAGCTCGGACGGTGCCGGGGACGGTCAGATGCGGTCGCGGATCCAGGCGATGTCGGCCGCCTGTGCGGCGGCATCACCCGGCGTCTCGACCACGACCGGCGCGTCGGCGGCCTTGACCACGGCGACCAGGGCTTCGGCGTCGATCTGGCCAGCCCCGAGGTGTTCGTGGCGGTCTCGACCGGAGCCGGGCTCGTCCTTCGAGTTGTTGAGGTGCACGAGGTCGATCCGCCCCGCCACCGCCAGGAGTCGTTCCGTCCCGTCGGTCAGGCTCTCGCCGGCCGCATGCAGGTGGCAGGTGTCGAGGCACAGCCCGAGCGGCACATCGACGCCGTCGAGCGCGTCCCACAGCCTGCCGATCCGTTCGACGTGGCGCGCCATCGCATTGTCGCCGCCGGCGGTGTTCTCGATCAGCACCGGCACCTCGGTGGTCAGTCGTTCGAGCGCCTTGCGCCAGTTGTCGACGCCCTCGGCCGGGTCGTCGTCGACGGGGAGGTGGCCGCCGTGGACGATGACGCCGGCCGCGCCGATGTCCGCAGCCGCGTCGCACGCCTGTTGCAGTGCCTTGCGGGAGGGGTGGCGCACGCGGTTGTTGGTCGTGGCCACGTTGATGAGGTAGGGCGCGTGCACGTAGACGGGCACGTCGGACTCGCGCAGCCGCTCGGCGTCGTCCCGCGGGACCGGCGCCTTCCAGGTCTGGGGCGCCGACAGGAACACCTGCACGAGGTCGGCCCCGCGCGCCTCGGCCTCGGCCAGCGGGTCCCCGGACGGGACGTGGGCTCCGATCAACATGCCACGGAGGCTATCGACCCCGATACGCACCTCGACGAGTGGGTAGCGCCCATCCGACATCCCGGATCACCGCGACTCACTCCGGAACTCGAACGTCGACTGGGTAGCGCTGGTCCGAAATCCCGGACGAGCGCGACCCGCTTCGAGGGAAGGCAGGCGCGGCGGTGCGGGGTCGTGCGGGGTGCGCGGTCGTGGGGGTGCAAGGTTGGTCCTCGGCGGGGACGGTGGTTCGATGGGCGCCACGACCGAGACCGCGAGGACGCACACCGCCCTCACCCGCTCAGGAGACGCCCTGTGTCGTCGGACCGCGACCTTGCCGCGCTCGAGGACCATGGCGCGTTCCGCCGCCGGCACCTCGGCCCGAGCCCGGAGGACTGTGATGCCATGCTCGCTGCCCTCGGGTTCGACGACGTCCCGTCGCTGCTCGACGACGCCGTGCCGGACGGCATCCGCGACGACGCGCCCCTCGGCCTGCCCGAACCCCGGCGCGAAGCCGAGGTACTCGACCAGCTGCGCGCGCTCGCGGACCGCAACACCGTCCGCAAGGCGTTCATCGGCCTCGGCTACCACGGCACCGTGACTCCGGCCGTCATCCGCCGCAACGTGCTGGAGGATCCCGGGTGGTACACGGCGTACACGCCCTACCAGCCCGAGATCTCCCAGGGCCGGCTCGAAGCGCTGCTCGTCTTCCAGACCATGGTCACCGACCTGACGGGCACCGAGCTCGCCGGCGCGTCGCTGCTCGACGAGGCGACGGCCGCCGCCGAGGGGCTGACCATGTGTCACCGCGTGAGCCGCAAGGACGCCGACACCCTGCTGGTCGACGAGGGCTGCCACCCCCACACGGTCGCGGTGGTGCGCACCCGGGCGGAACCGCTCGGGCTCGAGGTCGTGGTCGACGACCTGCGCGACCCCGACCGGCTCGCCGGCCACGATCTCACCGAGGTGGTCGCCGTTCTCCTCCAGCAACCGACCACCGACGGCGAGGTCCACGACGACACCGACCTGATCGGCCGCCTCCACGACGACGAGGTGCTGGTCACCGTCGCGACCGACCTGCTCGCGTGCACCGTGGTGGTGCCGCCGGGCGAGCAGGGCGCTGACGTTGTCGTCGGCTCGAGCCAGCGGTTCGGCGTTCCCATGATGTACGGCGGCCCGCATGCGGCGTTCCTCGCCACCCGTGAGGCCTACGCGCGGTCGCTGCCCGGTCGGCTCATCGGGGTGTCGGTGGACGCCGGCGGCCGCGAGGCCTACCGCATGGCGCTCCAGACGCGCGAGCAGCACATCCGTCGCGAACGCGCCACCTCCAACATCTGCACGTCGCAGGTCCTGCTCGCGATCGTCGCGGCGATGTACGCGGTCCACCACGGGCCGGCGGGTCTCGCGCGCATCGCCGCACGGGTGCACGCGCTCACCTCGGCACTGCGTGCGGGGCTGCACGACGCCGGCGTGACCACGCGCGGCGACACGTGGTTCGACACCGTGACCATCGACGTGCCGGGCCGGGCCGACGAGGTCCTGGCGGCCGCCGCCGACGCCGGCTACGAGCTCGGACGCGTCCCGCATCCCGACGGCGGCTGGGACCCCGACCGCGTCCGTGTCGCACTCGACGAGACCACGACCCCCGGCGACGTCGCCGCCGTGCTGAGGGCGGTGACGGGCGACCCGGTCGACGGCGACGGCGTCCGCGACCTGACCGACGCGGCGTTGCGGGACGCGGACAGCGATCTGCCGGGCATCCCGTCCGCGCTGCGGCGGAGCAGCGACTACCTCACCGACCCGCGGTTCCACCGCTACCGCTCCGAGACCGAGCTGATGCGCTGGCTGCGCTCGCTCAAGGCGAAGGACGTCGCCCTCGATCGGTCCATGATCCCGCTCGGGTCGTGCACGATGAAGCTCAACGCCGCCGTGGAGATGGAGCCGGTGACCTGGCCGGCGTTCGCCGACCTGCACCCGTTCGCGCCACTCGACCGCGCCGAGGGCACCCGCCAGATCATCTCGGACCTCGAGGACTGGCTCGCCGAGATCACCGGTTACGACGCGGTGAGCCTCCAGCCCAACGCCGGCTCCCAGGGGGA